>NZ_JBJHAF010000006.1:0-226680 GCF_054050855.1 Blastococcus sp. SYSU DS0539
CCACCCGCCCCGACGCCTACACCCCCGACCTCGCCGGCGCCCTGAACAACCTCTCCAACCGGCTGGCCGACCTCGGCCGCACCGAGGACGCCCTGGCCGTCATGGACCAAGCCGTCGCCCTCTACCGCGACCTGGCCGCCACCCGCCCCGACGCCTACACCCCCGACCTCGCCGGCGCCCTGAACAACCTCTCCAACCGGCTGGCCGACCTCGGCCGCACCGAGGACGCCCTGGCCGTCATGGACCAAGCCGTCGCCCTCTACCGAGACCTGGCCGCCACCCGCCCCGACGCCTACACCCCCGACCTCGCCGGCGCCCTGAAGATGCACGGCTATGTCCTGACCCAGTTGGGCCACCACCAAGACGCCCTCGCCACCAACCGGGAAGCGGTGCGCCTGTATCGCGATCTACGCGCTAACCATCCCAACTGGTACCGCGACGAACTGGCGACCGCCCTGCACAACCTGGCGATCGACCTGCGGAACCACAACCTGGATGCTGAATCCGAGGAGGTCGAGCGCGAGGCGGCAGAGCTGACGGAGTGAGGGGGGAGGTCCCGCCCTAGAACACCTTCAAAACTCGTGCGACTCGTCGTGGGAGAGGACGCCGCACCTTGTGTGCACTGCGGGCGACTCGTCGGTGGGCAATCGCCCACGTCGAGGTGTCGAAGTCCCCCCTCGGACACTCCTTTGGGTCGGTTCGTGTTCAAGCGGTCGTAAAGACACGCTGGTCACGAGCCGAAGGAAACCGCATGAGGTTCTCCGCCCCCGTCCCGGCGGCATCTGAGCCGCCCACCTCCGTGGCGTCATCCGAACCGCTCTCCCTGCCTCCCATGCGAGGTCAGGTGTTTGAGGCGGTCGTCGATGCTTCCGGGCGCCTCACGGAGGCGCTTCCGCTGCCGCCTGGTGCGAGGGTCCGCGTGTCCGTGGTGGCACCGTGAAGCTCGAGGAGTTCTTCGTCGACTGCTTCGCCTTGACCAATACCGATGCCACGCAGCGGCTGTACGAGCCGTACTGGGAGCTGCTGGTGAGGCTCCTCGGTGACCAGGAGCTGAAGGACATCACTCCGGGGAACATCCGGATCGCCTCCAAGATCGCCCGGGACCAGCAGGCTGGGAGCCGGCGCCGCAACCACCAGAACGGGCTCTACGCGCAGGAGCACCTCATCGCCGCCGCCCGCATGCTGTTCCGCCGGGCCGTCGAAGAGGGCTACGCGACGAGCAACCCGGCCCTCCAGGTGGAGAAGCCGAAGCGCCCTGACGTCAGCCGCCACGCCCTCTCCCACACGCAGGTCCGAGAGCTGTTCGAGAGCTGCGAGCGGGACGAGGACACAGTCGTCTTGCGGTTCCTGGTAGAGACGGGGTGCCGCCGAGAGGGCCTCCTGAACCTGACGCGTCGAGACGTGCGCCCAGCTCGCCAGACCGTGTGGCTCGACGAGAAGAACAGTGCCCGCCGTGAGCAACCGGTCAGCCGGGCGATGACGCTCGCACTCCTCGCCGAGGACTGCCCCCTGTACGACCTCACTCGCCGACAGATGGACGGAGTCTGGAACCGCGTGCGGCGCCAGGTCCCCTGGGCTGAAGATTTGGGGGTGTCGAGCCACTGGATGCGGCACTACGCCATCTCCAGCATCGAGCAGGTCGCCGGCTATGCGACGGCGGCGGCGTTCGCTGGGCATCGGCTGGTGCGTGGGGCGACCGCCTCGTACGTGAAGGTGGGCCTTCCCGAGGTCGCCACTGCGTTCTCGCACCTTTGGGGCGAGCCGCATCCGTGCGCAACGCCCCACTCGCCCGAGGCACCGGCGTCTGCGCAGGTTGCCGCCGCCTCATGAGCGAAGCCTGTGCCTCTGAGCCGTCCGTTGTGCGCCCAGTCCCCCACATAGATTGCTCGCCGTGGACGTCGTTGTAGAAGTAGGCGGCTGGGAGCACGAGTGCTGTGGGGACGCCATCGAGCGCAACCAGCTCGTGGACTTCCAGTGCATCCGCTACAAGGGGCCGGACGGCCAGATGCGACTCGCCGAGAGCCACCACGGCGGCCTTGACGTCTCCGCAGATGAGCGCGTCCGGGGCCGGGTGACCGAGATACAGGTGGTTCACGACGGAGGGGGCACGCAAGCGATCCTCCGCTTGCCGAGCGGGGAGGCGCTGCGCGGCTTTGACGATGATGACGACGGCCACCTGGAGGACCCGTGGACCGGGGACGTGGTCACTTCGGCCAGCTTGGAGTTTCTTGTGACGGTCCGGACGTCCTCCTAACAGCCGCCTCGAAGCCATCGGGGTGGTGCTGGGCCGTACCGCGAGTGCGCTCGGCATCAGGTCGACTGTCCTCTGTCCTTGCTCCGGCTCAAGATCCCGGCGGCTCGCCGTCCGCGGGTACCTGGGTCACCCACCACGGTCGCCGAACCGGTCCGAGGTCCTCGCCGTCCAGCCCAACGTCCCGTGCCGGCACGAGGATCTGGCTGGGCCGTCGTGGGTCGTCGACTCCGAGGTCTCGAAGGCGGTCTGCGATGGCACGTGTGCGGACGACCCAGAGAACGGCCCGAGCGGCGTGAAGTTGCTCGCAAGCAGCTTGGCAACGGTCGAGCTTGTGACGGAGGACGGGGGTGTGCTTCCCGCTTTCCTCCACCTCCAGCGTGTAGGTGGTCTCAGCCAGGTCGTCGTCATCCGCTGGCGCCCCACCGCAAAGCCGGGCATGAAGGGCAGCGCCGTGAGGGCCGAGCGGGAATGACTGCACCACCAGACCGTCCGGGATGAGGCCTCCGGTGAGGCTGCCGATAGCCCCGTCTGCGTCTCCGCTTGTCCGTAGGGCCGCCCACGCCCGAGCGGTCACCTCTGCGGACCATCGCCGGCAGGCGGCTCCCTGGGTGGACCGAACTGTGATGCCGTGGCCGCCTAGGGTCGCCGCCCGCCGCTGGAGCCATCGGCCGATGGCCGCCGGTGCGGTGGCGTGGGCGACGCTGTCAGCGGAAGGAATGACCTCTCGGCCACTGGCTCTGCCGGTCGCCTGCCAGCCGGTCGCCGTGAGCCACACGACGGGTGCTCCCCCGACGAAGCCGAGCCGTGCGCGCTGCTTGCGGCGCTTGTCCGTCGCGTCTTCGGCGACCAGGTGAGCCACGACGTCACGAGGGGCGCCAGCGGTCAGGAGCCCGTCGAGCGGTAGGGCTCCGTCCGCCTCGGCGAGGATGCGCAGGACCTCAGCAGCTGCGGCATCCATGCTGCGCCGCTGTGCATGGGCGATACGGGCGGTCTCGACCAGAGCATCCAGGTCCGGGGCAACGTCGCTCACGTACCCACCTCTCGGGCGCCGCAGGCGAGCGTCAGGCGCCGTTCGAGCCGACCGGTAGGGGTCCCCAGCCGCCCGCTCCTGGCGGCTGGGGGGACCGGACGACGAGTGAGGCGCCGGGGTCCAGGGGCGCGCCCCTGGTCGGGCGCCGAGGTCGGCCAGGGGTCCCCGGCGGCTGGGCTCCGTCGCGAAGCAGGAGAGCAGCCGTGGGGGTGGGCCGTCGCCGGTGGGCGAGGCGGCTCCACTGCGGACAGTGCCGTCCCGAGCGCCAGCGAGGGCCGAAGAACAATCCGCGTGGAGGTAGTCGGCCCCTCCGTCTCGTGTAGTTCGAGGAGGGGCCGACTACCTCCATGCGCAGCGAGGAGCCGCCGGGGGTGTCGGGGGCTCGCCCCCGATGCGTCCGCGTGAGCGGACAAGGGGCGGGTCCAGGGCAGCGAGCCCTGGCGTCGCGCAGCGGCGGTGCCAGCGCATGGGCCGATCACTGGGCGGCTTCCGGAAGGTCGAGCGCAGCGACGGAGAGGGCCTCGGCAATCGTCATCCCTTCGTCGAGGTAGGCGGCTGCCCGGCGGCGCTGCGGGGTCGTCAGAGCAGCGGCCTCCTCCACGAGCCACAGCACGGTGACCCTCAGGTCGTCCAGTGCGGTGGTGGGTCCGACGGCGTCTCGGAGTGTGCGGACGGCGGCGGCCAGGCGGCGCAGTTCGTCGTCGACCGGGTCGCCGATGGGCGGCTGGGGCGGGGTGGTCCAGGTGTTCAGAGTCATGCCACCCGACCGTCCGACCGGCGGCGGAAATCGCCCGGTATCTGGGGGCGGCCTCATGAGGGGCTGCGCAGGCTGAAGCCGAGGGCCTTCGCCAGCTCTCCCACCAAGTCGCCGACCTCGCCCTGCGGCAGCACGTACGGCTCTCTAGTTCGGGTCCGTGAGTCGCGTGCTGGCGGCACCGCTTCGTGCCCCGTGTCGAGGCGCAGGAGACGCTTGTAGAGCCTCGGTCCAACGTCCGCTCCGCTCAGCGGGATGGCGGTCAGCTCAGCCACCAGGTCCACCGCGGTCCGGACGCCGTCCTCGCGTGGCCGGCTGAGCGGATTGCACCCGGCAAGATCGGTGAGCCGCCAGCAGAAGTCCCACGCTTTCTTCAGCGGCCAGGTGGCCCTGAACAACTCCGCCTCCGCCGACGTAACGCTGGTGAGCAGCAGTGCCAGGACCGGCTCAGCAGCCCGCCACAGGGCATCCGGAACGTCGTCGGGCTGTGTCAGTGCGCCTCCCTCGGGTGATCTATGTGCTGTTCCTCTTCCCGAGAGTGTTGGTGTGCACGTGGCGTCGTCCCCGCCGGTCGCGTGCTGCACCTCATCAGGGCCGGAGATGCACACATCGGCGGCCGCTCGTGCTCGCCCAGCGGCCTTGGCCGCTGCGGATTGGGCGTCCTTGAGCGCTTGCGCTGCGATCTGGCTCGGACTGCCCGGGACGTGCAGCACGTACGACGTCGCCTTGCCCTTGTGCCCCTTCTCGACCCGGGTGAGCCATCCCCCCGACTCGAGGGCGGCCAGGGCGTGGTTGACGCTTCGCCGTGACCAGCCAGTCCCCCGCCGAAGCGTCTCCTGGCTGGGATAGGCCTCACCACGTTTCCCGGCGTAGGTGGCCAGGGTCATGGCGACGTGTCGCGCGAGCGCCGGTAGGTCGGAATCCCGGATGGCTCGGTTGTAGGCGAAGGGGCTGAAGGACGGCGATGTGGTGGTCATGCGGCTGGACCGTCCGGCCTCCCGCCGAAGTGTCAGGAGGCCTGCATCCAGCCGTCGGGCACCATGCCCCTGTGAGCAGTTGGGACCTCCTCCCGCCGGGGCACGAGCCTGAGTCGGACCCCGACACCTCGACGCCAACAGGTCTGCTGGACTTGCTCGACGCCCAGGCGGCCTTGTTGGTCGATGTCGCAACGGGCGGGTCGCGCATCGACGACGTCAACGCCCGGTACAAGCGGCGCCGTCGTCTGCTGGACGCCGCCCTGCGGACGCACGGTGTGCCCAGCCCCTTCCCCTTCGAAGACCTGTGGTCCTGGCGGGGCTACTGGCAGGCACACGACCTGTCGAAATACCAGAGCCGGCGTCAGAGGGTGGCGGAGCTGGCGCGCCCAACCCGTGAGGCGTTGGAGGCTCTCGTGGCCGGCGTGCAGGTGTCTGACCCCGGAACCGGGGGCTTGCCCAGCTGGGCTCAGCTCGACCAGCGGATCAGCGGCATCATCGCCGAGCTGTCCGGGGCGCAGAGCCGGGACGATCTGCAGGACGTCGGACGACGGTGCCGCGAGGTTCTCATCGACGCCTCGAAGCTGCTCGCCAACCCGGACCTGCTGCCCGCAGGCACGGAGGCACCGAAGGCCGCCGACGCGAAGGCATGGCTTGACCTGTTCCTGGCAGCGAATGCGCCGGGGCGGACGCACCGGGAGCTTCGGGCGTTCGTCCCTGTGGCCTGGGACCTTGCGCAGAAGGTGACGCACGGGGACATCGACCGGGTCGACACCTACGCAACTGCCCAAGCCACCGTGCTGATCATCCGGGTGTTGCAACAACTCGCGCCGTAGCTGCCGTGCCCGGCCAAGCGGTAGCTCGCCGATCTCGCGAACCACGTGCGGTGCCACGCCCTAGGGTGGCGTCAGGGAAAACCTCACAAAATCCTGGCGCTACTCGGCACTACCCAACGACGCGTTCTCGTGCTCGATGTGCCGCTCCACGTCGCGGGGCGAGCCCAAGAACCCACAGGTGCACTTGATCTTCTCCGTGCGCTTGTGAGGGTCGTATGTGACGTTGGGATTGATGGCGTGCCGTATGTCCGGATCCATGCCGCCAGCGTGGCCTGTCGCCGGGCGTTGCGCCTGCGGAGACACTAGGTCTTCAGCGTGTAAGGCCACGGCGGCAATGCTGCATGCGCATGAACCAGTTGGCCTGCGACCTCTATGAGGTCAGGCTCCAGGAACCGACCGGGTGGCGAGTCATCGACCGTGCGGATCCCCTGCTTCCCATCGGTGGCAGTGAAGGCGACCGCATGGATGACCTTGTTGCGTCGGTCAACGGCAGGCCGGGCGACGCGAGCGCACCATTCCCGCACGTGGCCTCGGTCAGGCTCGGCGAGCCGGTGGTCCGCGAGCTGTTCAAGCTGCGAGACGACGCCCCCTAGGGTGGGCTCGAAGGGCTTGTCAGAAGGCGTGCCCTTGATCTCGTTGATCGCGTCCCGGACACCGTGGTGCAGTCGCGCAGCTGCCCAGTTCACCCGCCCGATGAACGGTAGAAGCGACTCGTCGCACGGCATCGTCATCGCCAAAGCCGCGTAGTCGGTCACCTCGTCAGTCTGCTGGCCGGCGGCAAGAACCGCTGATTGGAGGCGCCAACCACGCCGGCCCCGAGGTGGCCGCTCAGTGACCTAGGCCAGTGCGTGTCGCCGAGTCCAGCGTGTCGCGCCCCGAACTGTCGGATCTGTTACTCACCATCGCACGAGCACGGTCAATCGGAAGCTGAGTCTGCGGAGGCAACGGGGATGTCGGAGAAGCTAGAAACTGAGTGCCCTGAGTGCGGGGGCAAGGTTCGATTCGCACTGGATGACGTTGCCAAGCAGCGCACGGTGCGCTGCTCCCGCGGCCACAGTGTGAAGCTGAAGGACGAGGGCGGTGGCGCTCGAAAGGCCTCCAAGGCGCTAAATGACCTTGATAAGGCCCTTAAGCGCTTCGGCAAGTAGCGACGCTCCAGCTTGGTTGGCGCAACTGCACCGCAGCGCCTGCAAGCCAGCGGTTTTGAGCCTGGGGGCTCCCCAACAGAGGGCGACTTCTGGATTGGTCATGGACCCGACGCCGATGCACCGCGCTCAGCGCCTGCCGTTGGGGCGGCACCATGTCTCGGGCCCGTGCACTGGGTCGCTGATTTGCGCAGACCCTGTCGATTTACTCTCTCGGCCTCTTCAGCGCAGCAAGCCGCGCCATCAGGCTGTCGTACTGATAGACCGCCTTGAGCAGCTCCTTAGCAACGTCGAGAGCCAGGCGCACTTCGGCGACACCAACCTGTTCGTAGTCGCGAGCGTCCACGTGAGCCGCGTCATTGCCGAGTAGTCGAAGATCGTCGAGCGCTGCCAGGAGAGCAGCCGGAAGCACCGCTCGCTCACCCAGTGCCTGCAACCGCTTCACGAGCGTGCCGCCTCCGGCACCCTGATCCGCACAGACCAACTCCAAAGTCCGGCGGGTCATAAGGGCACTCGCCCGATGGCAGCTGTTGGCTTCGCAGAGGATCGCCTCCTGGAACGCCTCAAGCACTTGGTCCGGCAGGTTGGTGGCGTCCCAATCCACGGTCTCCGGCGGGTATGCGGTGATCAACTCGCCGCCGTCGGAATGTGCGACCACGAAGACAACACCGCCGCACTCCGGTCGAGGGCAGCGGCGCACGCCGTACGCAACCCAGTCCGTCATCGGCGGCATGTTCGACACGGGCTTAGGCCCGACGAAGCCGGCGACCACGTCATGCATGAGGGCTTGCATCAAGACTTGGTGACGGCAGTGTGGGCATCGCATGGCCACCTGAACGGCGGAGGTCATGTCTGCCTGGAACTGGCCGCGTGGAAGGAGGTAGTCCACCTGTTCCGTCATGCGGTCAGTCTGCTGGAAGCTAGCGGACTTGTTCGCAGTCTCTCTAGGGGCCGTTCGCCGATACCGGCGGCCTAGAGCCGCACGATCGGCGTGACGAGGTCCTTAGTAAGGCTCTTCCACTACGACTACCGGACGTCCGTCCGGGAGGCGATAGAGCAAGACGTCCCCTGCGACGTTGCAGTCCTTGCCTTCGTCATGCCGCGCCTTCGCTGCCAGCGTCGCTCTCTCCTCGTCGGGCACCCACTCGATCGTTGGCCCACACGGCCAGCGCCCGAGCAGCGCGTCACTGCGCTTCATCCAGCTTCGGGCTTCCCTGTATGTCATCCGGCGCCCACGCGTGAGCGGTTCGCCGTCCGGTCCTCGAGGAACGAAGTCGCCGCCGTCCGCAGTTTCCGGGGCGCTGGAGCGGTCGCCGGGCTCGCTCATGCCCGGAGGCTAACGTCGGAACGGTCAACAGGGCAGGAAGCACGCACGTCCCATGACCGCCCGCGCCTCTGTCTGCAAGCGGCGGCGCTGTATTGTGCCCCCCGCACCGCTTGGACACCGGCGCCCGATCCGATGGGGTCAAGATCCCCCCTCGGACACCGAGTTGAACCCCCACGGCTTTCGGGCCGGCGGGGGTTCTGCTGTCTCCGGTAATGGCGTACCCGCCGAGTGCCTGAAGGACTGCTAAGGCCGGCCGGCTGGCCTCAGCTCTCGGGGCCTAACGGCTGTCCGCTCATCGGCGGTCAGCTGGGCGCGGGACTTTCCCCTGGAGCCGGATGCCCGCCCCGAGCCCTAGCAACGTCATGGGCGGCGGCTCGCGGTTCGGTCAGGCATCGCCAGGCTGGGATCCGCAGCACCTGCCAGCCGAGTCGCTGTAGCACCAGATCGCGGACGAGATCCTGGCGACGCTGCCGGCCACGGGCGTCAGCGTGCTGTGTTCCGTCGCATTCGACATCAATCTGACGCCCATCAGCGGCGGTCACAGCGAAGTCGAGTTCGTATCCGTCTACGACTGGCTTCAGCTGTACCTCCAGGCCAGCTTCCGTTAGCGCCGCGTACAGCCGCCGCTCAGGCTCCGAGTGCAGACGTCGGTCTTCCCTGTCGGTCGGTGTCGGCGTCGGGTGTTCACGGCTGGCGGCGTCAGCCAACGCCGCCAGGGTCGGCGTCGGCAGCTGCGCCAATGCCAGGGCGTCACCTGCGACGACCAAGGCACGGCGGGCCCGGCTAACAGCAACGTTGACCAGATTGCGTTGTTCTTCCACCCAGCGCGCAGTTCCGTGTCGTGCATTGGAGGAGAGCACTGGGCTGAACAGCACAATGTCTCGCTCGCCGCCCTGGAAGCGATGCGCTGTGCCCACAGCGACCCCACGGGCCTTCCACTGCTCCTCGCCGAGGGCGCGACGCAGCCCGTCCTCGATCAACTCTGCCTGGGCAGCGAAAGGGGTGACCACGCCGAGACTGCCCCGCTCGCCGGGGTGGTCGAGCACCCAGCGGACGATCGCGTCGGCTTCGGCGTGGTTGACCGCGCCGCTGCGCGGGCCGGGCTCGGTATGTCCGGCGACCTGTAGCCAATGGAGTCCGCGGACCGCGCCGTCCTGCCGGGTGACGTCGGTGAGCACGCGGAGGCTGCCTCCGTAGAACGCCTCGTTGAAGTAGGCCGCGATCTCCGGGTGGCAGCGGTAGTGCTCGTCCAACAGGAACGGTGGCCGCCCTGCGCGGCGAGCGAACGCTGTGAAAGCGGAGTCTTGCCCGTAGGAGACGGCACGGGCGTGCAGGTCATCCTGGGTAGAACCGACGGAGGCAGCGATGGTGGCAACGTCGCGCGGCGCAAGGGTGACCACAGGGGTCAGCTGATTGGGGTCCCCGACGACGACCAGCCGCTTGGCCCGGTAGGCCAGAGGCAGCACCTCGGCCACGCCGCATTGGCTGGCCTCGTCGATGACAACGAGGTCGAACAGGCCCGCGGTCAAGGGGAAGTTCCGTCCGGCGGACAGGGCGGTGCAGGCCCATCCGGTCGCTGAGGGGAAGGTCTCGACGACGGCGGCCAGGCGCGCGGCCTGCGCACCGCGGCGCAGGCGGGCCAGATGCATCAGCGCGGTGGCCCCAGTGCTGATCCGTGTCGCGACGGTCTGCTGGACGGCGGTGAGACTGGCCTGCTCCCACACGTGATCAGCGGCGGTGAGCTGGTCCCGCTCCGTCTCAGGGTCTCGTGGGCCGAGCGCGGTGACTGCGGCCTGGAGGGCGTCCCAGCGCAGTTCGGCTTCCGCCCACCCCGCCAGGTCGGCGAGCTGTACCGCTCGATCGATCGACACTTCTGCTGCGGCCAACGTGTGGCGGGTGCGGGCGGCGGTGAACGAGAAGGAGCGCTCGACCCGTCGTGCACGGCGAGCCAGCTGCACGCGGCGGTCGTGCACCGGGGAGGGCCTCGGCTGGCCCCACAACAACGTGCGGCGGGCCTCGAGGTCGAGGGCGAGCTGTCCGAGCTCACCCTCCAGGGCGGCCCGTTGCGCCAGGGCGTCATGCAGCCGGGTCCTAGTGGCGACGGCGACCTCAAGCTGACGTTGGCTGACTGCCGGGGAGACCCCGGGAGGCACCGGACGTCCGGCGAGGGCTTTCAGAGTCGGCGGCAGGGCCTCGCGATGTTCCGCATTGCCCGTTCGAATGAGCAGCCCGTCGTCGATCGCGTGAGCGCGCTCGACGGCGACCTTAACCGCCTCATTGTTGGTAGAGGCGACGAGCACGGTCTCCCCGCGTAGCCAAGCCGCCGCAACGGTCGCCGCGACCAGTTGGCTCTTACCGGTGCCGGGCGGGCCCCTGATGACGGTGACCGGCAGGACGCCGGTGGCAGCCAGGGCCTGCTCCTGGGAGTCGTTCAGCGTCAGCGGCGCGACCTGCGCCGGTTCGTCGCGCAACGAGATCTCGGGAGCTGGCTCCAGCAGGTAACGAGCGGCTGTCCGCGACCAGTCCCGGCGGGTACGTAGCTGGGTGAGCTCCTCGACGAGCCCGGCGGTGGCGCCGTTCGAGGCAACCCGGTAGGCGACAGCTGCGTTATACACGCCCGGAGGGTGCGACCGAGGCGTGGCTGACAGCCGCTGGGGGTCGAGGGCGGCGTGGTCGTCGAAGCCGAGCGCCATAAGCACGTCGGTCAGCTGGACCGCCAGCCCCTCGGCGTCGCCGAAGGCAAGGCCGTCGGCCGCCACGGCGCGTGCCGCCGCGAGCGCCTCGGGTGGGAAGAAGTCTTCGGACAGCAACGTCGGATTCAGGTAGGGCTCCGTGTCTTTCGCAAGCGCGGCCGTCTCCTCGGCGGTGGGTGGCTCCAGCCCGGTGACGGCGAGGGGTGCGACGCGACGAACGCGCCGGCGGTCGAGAACCACGACCAATGGCCAGCCGTAGAAGACGGCCTCCTCGCGCCCTGCGCCGTCGAAGAGCTGCCTCAGCTCGGGCCCCACGGGGACGGAGTCAGCGGTGCCAGCGACGAACTGCTCCGTGGCGAGTGGAAGCATTGCCCACGAGTCGGCGGCGCTGTAGTCGACCGCCTGGGCCAGTCCTGCGCGTTGCACACAGGCGAGGTGGTAGCGGACCAACTCGTCCCACCGAGGGTCGAGCGGGACGGGAGGAGGCACGGGGCAAGCCGCGGCCGGGAGGGGCGGACGAGCGCCGGCGACCGCTCCGCCATGCGCTGCGGCAGCAACCCGGTCATGGGTCTGAGTCGAGCACTGCAAGCAAGCAGTCCACTTGGTGTCAGGATCCCAGCGAGCCCTCGTCCCCGCCGGCAGAGTCCGCCGACAGCGCTGGCACGTCGCCGCGTACTTCAACGAGATGCACCGCTCAGCCACTCGCCTCACCGTCCCCCGCCGCGAAGTACGCAGGCCGACCCGCCACGGCCAAGACTCTCTGTCCTAACGGAACGCTATGGCACGGATCTGACAGATAAGCGGAGGCAGAAGCAGCGACATGCTCATCGCCGTGGCGGCCAGTAGTCGAGGGAGGTGGCTCTTGTGGACCGCCCGCTAGCCGATTCCTGTCAGGGGACGCAACGAGAGTGTCACCCCGTGGCCGCTCCCCCGATCGACTCCGACGCCGTCATGACAGGGATAAAGCGCAAGCTCGCCAGAGCTCGCGCGCTACTCGACGCCTTGTTGGACGACGTTGACAGAGTTCTGACGGCGGGCAGCGAAGGACCAACCCGCCAGAACTCTGATGGCACCTTCAGCTCCTTCTACATCCCCCGGGAGGTGCCCTCTCCCGCTTGGGGCATCTGGGTCGGAGAGGTCGCCCACCACCTCCGGTCCGCGATGGACAACACGGTCACCGTGCTGACGCTGCGCAACGGCACAGCACCCGTCCGGGACAACGCCTTTCCGGTTTGCCTTAAGCCATCCGAGTGGCGCAACCGGGTGGAGAAGAAGTGGCCCAACGCCGGTCCACTGGCCAACGTGAGCCGCACCGACGCCGACCTGATCGAGAGCCTTCAGCCCTACCGAGGAGTCGACCTCAGCACAGACCCGCAGGGAGCAGCCCGGAAGCCGCTCGCCGCACTCACGCAGGTAAACAACGCCGACAAGCACGCAGCTCTACATGGGGCGGTGGCCTGCCTGGCCATGACTGGCAGTCACCGCGTGCTCTCCATCGAGCCGAAGGTGCCCGTCGAAATCTTGTGGACACGCGAGCCTCTGACGCCCTTGGAGGCAGGCATGGAGATGACCCGGTATCAGCTGCTTGGCCCGATCCCGTCCAGGTTCCGCGCCCTCATCAACTGGCCGTTGTCAGTTCGGTTCACAGATCACCTCGGGCGCAGCATCGGCTTCCACGAACTGCCTGACATGTGGGACGCCGTCCTGCATGTGGTCAGCCACTGGGACGAGGAGATCGCCATCGCTCTGAAGTAGCCGGGACCCGCTTGACGTTGCCAGCGTTGACGGCGGACGCCAGCGTTAGTCGACTCACGAGGCGGACCGCACGGGGACGGCGGCGCACAGGTCACGGGACCAGCGGTTGCGCCGTTCCTTTGGCAGTTCAGGACGCCGCGTCTCGTCGAGGCCGTGCGTACCGGGTGCGGCTCCGCACGTCTACGGGGAATCCGTCCGTAGACGCGGGCGCAGGCGTGTGCGTATGTAGCGTGTCGCCCTCGGACACCGAGATGAACCCCACGGCCTTCAGGCCGTTGGGGGTTCTCCCCCTTCTGACGTTGGCGCGTCTCCTTGATGCTTGAAGTGCTTCGGCCTGCCGCCGCTCGAGGGAAACACGAGGCGCCCCGGGCTCGGGGCTCCAGGAGGGCCGTCTGAGTGCGTTACCACCAGGAGCGCAGGGCTGGCCGCGGTGGACTCGTTGCGAACGGAACGGTGACGGCCCTTCGTCCAACCGACCGACAGCCTCAGCCCTCGTTGCACAGGCCGTCGCCGTCGCGGCAGTACCCCTCGCCGCTGCCCTGCCGCCAGCGCCGGTCGTCTTCCTGGGCCCGTCGTTCGGCTTCCTCCAGCCACGTGCGTATGTAGCGTGTCCCTCTCGGACACCGAGTTGAACCCCACGGTATTCGTGCCCGTGAGGCTTCTCCCGTTCATGCCCGCACGGCTCCCGTGACCGCCAGGCGAAGCTCTGCTGGGGGCGTCCGCGGGGACCGGGGAATCGGCACCCTTCCACGGCGGCGCAACGCACGGGCCACCGCCCCTTCCACCGTTGCCGGTGGAAGGTCTGTGTCACACGTGTAGCGCCGTCCAGAATGCCCTCCGGACGCCGCCGGCGCCCCAGGCGTTCGGCTCGATGAGGCGGCTGAACCACAGGTCACGCTCCGCTGGGCGCGCCTCGGGCCGCGCAGGATCTCCGGCCCGAAGCCCGTGACCATGGAAGATCCCCCCGATGTCGGCCACCGCCGCACCGTGCCTCCCGGCGACGCCGCGCAGCGCCTGGTTGAGCTGGTCGATCGCCGCGACTGCATCCGGCCACGGCGGCAGCCCCAGCCTGACGGCGTCCCCCGTGCCGTCGCTCGGGTCGTAGACGGTCCCGACGACGATCCGACCGCCGGGCGCCACAAGACTGGTGAGTTGGGACAGTGCTCCGTCGACGGCCGCCTCCACGCGCGCGATGACCTGCTCAGCGCCGGCGCTGTCCCCGTACACCGACAGCAGGTCGTTGCCCCCGATCGTGAGGGTGACCACCGTGGGCCGGTTCGGCACCGCCCCGAGGCGAGGGAGCTGCACGTCCAGCAGGGTCCGGGTGGTCGCACCATCCATGGCCAACAGTAGGAAGTCGGTCTCGGGGTCGACCGTGAGGAGGTCGCGGCCACGCCAGTCGGGGAAGTCGTCGTCGCGGTTGCGGTAGAGGAGGCTGGCCCCTCCTCTACCGGGGCCGCCCGCGTAATCGTCGATGGAGATTGAGTCGCCCAGGGCGACGTAGAACGGTCGCGCAGCATCGGACATGGGGCCATCCTGCTCGTCATTCCGGGGCGCCACCGCCTGCCGGGCGGCTGTCGCGGACGCCGGAGGCGAGCTCGCCCGACCTCCTGCTCCGGTGACCCGCGCGGCCGGCCGGCGCGGACCGGCCACCCTCCCGCTCACCGCGAGGCGGCAGCGTCCACGGCCTCGGCCACCAGGGCGATGACCCGCTGCGGAACGTCGGCGATGCTGCTGTGGCCGGCGAAGGGCAGCAGTCGGAACCGGGCGCCCGGCACGAGGGCCGCCAAGCACGCCGACTGGCTTCCCGCGATCACGTCCTGGGTGCCCTGGGCGATGACCACCGGGCAGTCGACCATCCGGTAGTCCAGCGTCGCCTCGGGCAGGGCTGCGTACCGCAGCAGCCGCCAGAAGTCCTCCGCGGTCGCGAACTCGCGGACCAGGGCCGCTGCCTCGTCCGCCGGTGTGCGCCATCCCCTGACCCTGAGAAACCCCAGGACGGCCGTGCGGGGGACGGCGAAGCGCAGCAGCGGGCCGGCCACCGGGGCCAGGGCGCGGGTGAGCAGTCGTGCGCTGACGAACATGGCGGCCTGGTACGCCCGCTCCGGCGGGGTCACCGGCCCGGTCGGCGCGATGGCGACCACGGACGCTGGGCGGTGACGGCGGGCCAGCTCCAGGGCGATGCGGCCGCCGAGGGAGACCCCCAGTACGTGTGGCATGGACATTTCTTGCCGATCGAGCTCCCGCTCCACGGCGTCGGTCAGTGTCCTGACGTCGGGCCGCAGCGGCGCGGGCAGCGCTGGGGATCCGCCCTGGCCGGGGAGGTCGAGCGCCAGCACCTCGTACCGCCGGGCCAGCGCTGGCAGCACCGTGCCGAACTCGTGGATGAGACTGGCGAGGCCCGGCAGGAGCAACAGTGCCGGTCCGGTCCCCTGCCGGTGCACGTTGAGTCGTGGAAGCTGTGCCGACTGGTTCATCCACACATTGAACGCGAACCACGAGACGTGCCCGCCGCCAGCCTGGGTAGTGCCAGACGATGCACCTGTCGCTTCCCGGTCCTGCGGACCTGCTCGGTCTCCCGCGTTCTGTCGTCGACTCCTTCCGGTCAGCGGCCGCCGCCCTCCCCCGGGCCGAGGCGCTCCTACCCCGTGCCGACGACGTCCTGACGCAGGCGTTGGCGCTGCTCGACCGCGCGCCGTCCGTGGCCCGGGCGGTGCCACCGCTCATCGACACGGCCGCCGAGCTGCTCGAGAGGCTCGCTGCCGTCCTGACCCCTGAGCGGACCGCCGCTGTGAGCGGGCTGGTCGACCGGCTCGACGCCGCGCTGACCCCCGCCCGCGTGGAGGCGACGGCGCAGGCACTGGACGGCCTGGCGTCGCGTCCGGAACTCGTGCCCCGAGCGCTGGAGGCGATCGACCGACTCGCGTCCTCCCGCCGGCTGGACCGGATGACCGATGCCATGGAAGGGGTGCTGTCCAATCCGGGACTGGACCGGCTGTTGGACATCGCTTCCGACGACCGGATGGAACGACTGCTGGACCTGGCCGCCGACGAACGGGTCGGGCGACTGCTGGACCGCCTCGACTTCCTGCTCGTCGGCGACCGCGCGGGGCGCGTCCTCGACCGTGCCGCCGAGGTCCTGCACGACGAGCGACTGAGCCGGGTGGGCGCGCGCCTGGACCAGGCACTGTCCGCGGCGGGGACCGAAGCGCTGACATCCCTGCTCGAGCGGCTGCCGGTGCTGTTCACCGAGGAGCGGACCGCGCACCTGGCCGCGCTGGCCGACCGGGTGCCGCGGATGATCTCGGCAGTGGACGACGACCTCCCCACCGGCCCGGAACTCCGTCGGATGCCGGCTGACCTGCACGCGATGCTGGAGGTGCTCGACGACCTGCACCAGGTGCTGTCCGGGATGCCCGGTGCCGCCCGCGCTCGGGCACGTGGCGAGGACCCCCACCCGCAGGTCTAGCGATACCGGACGGTCGCGCCACCGTGGCCAGCGGCCGAGTTCCCTGGGATCGCTTCGGCGAGGCTCGCCGAGCACACCCCGGCCACACCAGCCTCGGCTTCCCGACCCGCGGCCCCACGCTCGGCAGCAAGCCAGGCGTCATGAGCCCCCAAGCCGTGTGCGTATGTAGCGTGTCGCCCCTCGGACACCGAGTTGAACCCCCACGGCCATCAGGCCGATGGGGGGTTCACTTGTCTCAACTGTCGGCACGCTCGTCTGATGCCTGAACACCGGCACCGGCACCGGCACCGGCGAGCCTGCTCGCCGGGCGGACGGGGCGTTTCGAAGCGCTTGCCCTGCACGTAGCGCCTGGTGCATGGCACGGTCGCGGTCATGACGTCGCCTGCCACCCCACCGAGCGCCACGCTCACCGCCCGCGCCCATGCTCAACCCGCACCGCGCCCTGAGATCGTGCAGGTCTCGACCGAGGCCCCTGTCGCCCACACGGTCCCGCCGCTGCGGGAGGACGTTTGGACGGTCGCACCGTGACGTCCCCGCTCGGCCCGACCCTCGAGCACCGGGTGAGCCGCGCGACCCGCTACATCGAGCAGCAGCTCGACACCGCGGGCACCGCCACCTGGGAGGACACCCGGGAGCACCTCGCCAAGACCCTCGGCATCGCGCCGGCGCTCACCATCGACCCCGTCCTGCGGGCCGTGATCGACCTCGAGTCGACCGGCGCGCTCGCCCACGACCTCGAGACCGAGGAGTACCGGCGGGCTCGACCGACCGACCCGCGGGAGGCGCCGCTCGCCGAGGTCGCCGATGCCGTGCTCGCCCTCGGCTGGCCGACCAAGGCCGACGGTGGGCACCGGACGATCTACCAGACCTTCGTGGCGCTCGACGGTAGATACCGGCACGCCGACGTCTACCGGGCGATGCACGAGCGGCTCAAGGGGCGCGAGCTTGAGCTGTACGCCATGAAGTGCTGGCGCGCCCGCGGCGAGCTGGCACTCGCAGCGACCCGGCTCGCGGATCCGGACACCACGGTCGCGCAGGCTCTCGCCGATGAGAGGAGGCTCGAGGCCCACCTCGTCGCCTCCTACATCGCGACGCTCGGCTACAGGCCGAGGCTTGAGTACCGGATCGGGAGGGACGGGGGCACGGACCTCGTCGCGGACATCTACGACGAGCGTCGCCGCCTGATCGTCGAGGCGAAGGCCACCGTCGACGGACTGTTCCCGGCGATCGGGCAGGTGCACCGGTACCGATACCTTGTGAACCTCGCCGCCGACCGGACGCTCGTCGACCGAGTAGCCGTACTGCTGCCCGGCGAACCTTCCCAGGACGACCTCTCGTGCGCCGCGTCGATGTACCTGGATCTCGACGTGATCTGGCAGGACGGCGAAGACTTCGAGCACCGGGTGCTCAGGTGACCACGGCGGCACAGTCATCGTTGCCACATGGATCCCTCGGGCGGACTGCTGACCGAGGTTCCGCCGGGCAGCATCGTGCCCGACTACCGGACCGCCGAGCCGCGACACCCGACCGTGCCAGCCGGCCGCACTACGCCGCCGTCAGCGTCATCGACGACTTCGAGCTCGAGCTCGAGCCGCCGTCCAGCACGAGTGACGTGGCCTCGTCGCTTCGTCGGAGTAGGGCTTCCTACCTATTCGCGACCGGACCCGCTGCGGCCCAGCGGCGGAAGCGGCGGGGTCCCGGGACTGCCCATGGTTCGGTTGGCTCAGACCGAGCGCAGGGGTGTGCGTATGTACCGTGTCGCCCCTCGGACACCGACCTGGAACCGCACGGCTCCCAGGCAGTGGGGTTCGTCGTTGATGGGGTCATCGGAACGGTGACGCCATCGCTTGAGCGGACGCTGCGTTCCGTCCCGTTGCTATGCCGCTTCGAGTGAACGCGGCAGCGATGCCCCCCCCCCCCCAGCCAGGGGTGTGCCTGACCGCACGACTCCCGCGCACTCGGTGCCGAGCCGTCGATGAGGCCCGAGGCCTGCCCCGATGGGGTGTCGCGGAACGCGGCATACAACTCTGACGTTATAGGATGCGCCCGTGTGGGAGGTGGTGCTGCTCGACGAAGTCAGCGAGTGGTTCCTGGGTCTCGACGGGACGACCGCCGAACTCGTCACCGCGGCCAACGACCTTCTCGAAGCGGAGGGGCCGACGCTCGGGCGACCTGTGGTGGACAGGGTCAAGGGCAGCACCCAGCACAACATGAAGGAACTGCGACCCGGATCGTCCGGACGCACAGAGGTGAGAATCTTGTTCGTCTTCGATCCCGAGCGGAAGGCGGTCCTGCTGGTCGCCGGGGACAAGTCGGGGCGCTGGAGGGCTGGTACCGCACCAACATCCCGGTCGCTGAGGCGCGCTACGAGCAGTGGCTGGCCGGCGACCGATCAGAGGAGGTCTGACATGACCAGGAATTGGAAGCACGTTCGCTCGGACGCCGTCCGCACTGGTTTGGTGGACGAGGAGCGCGTCAAGCATGCGACGAGGGCCCTCGCCGATGCGGTGCAGGCCCAGCGACTGGCCGACATCCGCAAGGCGCAGGCACTCAATCAGCAGACGCTGGCGAAGCGCATGAAGGTCAGCCAAGCGCGGATCAGCAAGATCGAGCACGGCACGCTCACCCACACCGAAGTGGGAACGCTCGAGTCCTACGTCGAAGCTCTAGGTGGCCGGCTCCGGGTTGTCGCCGAGTTCGACGATCAAAGCATCGCTTTGCACTGACTTCGAAATCGTAGCGGGCTCCTGCAACGGATGATCTGGCGGCGAGAACCAGCCGAGCAGCCATCGTCATCAGGGCCTTGATGAGTAGCCACCAAGCTCAGGCGTTCCATCCTCGACGTCCGATGAGCCAGCGGGGCCCCGTCCGTGGTCGTCGCCAGGAAGGAGCTGCCTCTTCAACTCTTGGTGTTGTGCCTTCGCTGCCGCCATCGCTTCCCGCTGACGGTGATCGGCGGCATCTCCATCTCGCACGAACACGGCCATCCCGCCCCGACCGCTGTTCTGGAAGCGCCCCTCGGACACCGAGTTGACCCCCACGGTCCCCAGGCCGGTGGGGGTGCCTCCCTTACGGGTATCGACGTCCTCCTCGACGGGCTCTGACAGCCAGCGACGCACAGGGGCTTGCCGGGCGAAACGCGGCCCGGAACCCATCCGACTGACCGTAGGCTGCTGGGTGTGGCAGGTATCGCGCGCTGGCGGCGCTGGGTGCCCACTCCCCGGGCGGACTCGGCTCCAGTTCCCTCCCCTGTCGCTCCGCCTCCAGCCACGGACGTGCTGTACGCCGTCCTGCTGCCCGACCCCGGGCCGCACCCGGACCGCGTCGACCTGCTCGCCGGGTTGCTCCGCGAGCACCAGGACCTGTTGGCCGCCGAGCGGCTCGCGGCCGGCGTCGAGGCTCAGACGTTCTGGCTGCAGCATCTGGACGAGGCCGACGTTCTCCTGGTGCACCTCCGTGCCGCCGATCCGTGGGGCGCGGCGCGCGGGCTGGCCCAGCCAGCCGACGAGGAGACGGCGCGGGTCCACGCCCGTGTCACCGCCGCCCTGGGGGCCGATCCCTGGCACGCCGGTGACGCCCTTCCCGTCGAGGTGCGCCGGTTCTCCGCTCCCGGCACCGCAGACGAGTTCCCGGAAGTCATGGCGTTCGCCACCGTGCTCCTGCCGGGGGTTTCCGCCGGCATTCCCGAGCGACGTCGCGCGATCGACCGGTTCGACGACGTCCGCCACGAGCTCACGGGCTCGCGGCAGGAGGCGCACTTCGTCCAGCCCACCCGGATCGGCGAGCTGTACCTGATCTACGCGCGGGGCGAGGTCTCCCGGCTCCTGGAGGTCATCCGGACCTCCGACCACCCGTTGCTCCAGGCCGAGCGTGACATGAGCGTGTTCCTCTACGGGATCGATCTCACCCAGCGGTTCATGCCGATCCCCTCACCACTGCACGCGTGGACCGCACCGGCGCCCCAGGCCATTCCCCGCTCCTGAGCCGGACGCATCGAGGGGCACCATCCGTCCGGATGGCGCCCCTCGGGCGGCACGATCAGTCCCGGCTGCGGAGCAGTTCCCCCTCGGGCTTGCGCGGGGCAGGCAGACTGACGACGGGTGCTGCGTCCGGGGCCACCTCGTGCCGCAGGATGGGCAGCCAGTGCAGCCAGCGTGGCAGGTACCAGTTCGCATCCCCCAGCAGCTGCATCACCGCCGGCAGCAGCACCGCCCGGACGACGGTGGCGTCGAGCAGCACCGCGATCGCCAGGCCCAGCCCGATCTGCTTCATGCTCGTCAGCGACAGGGTCAGGAAGGTCGCGAAGACGAAGACCATGATCACCGCGGCGCTGGTGACCACCCCGGCGGAGCTGGTGATGCCCTGGGCGACCGCTGTCCGGGTGGGCAGGCCGCGGTCGTGACCTTCACGGATCCGGCTGAGGATGAAGACGTGGTAGTCCATCGACAGGCCAAAGAGGATGACGAACAGGAACAGCGGGATCCAGTTCACGATCGCCCCAGTCCGGTCGACGCCGACCAGGCTCAGCCCCCAGCCCTCCTGGAAGACGAGCACGAGTGAGCCGTAGGCCGCCGCGACGCTGAGCAGGTTGAGCAGGATGGCGGTCACGGCGACCACAACCGAGCGGAAGGAGACCAGCAGCAGCACGAAGGCCAGCGCCAGCACGAAGCCGAACACCCACGGCGTCCGATCGGCCATGAGTTCATCGAAGGCCACCGAGTACGCGGTGCTGCCGGAGACCAGCACCGTGGCGTCCTCCAGGTCGCCGACCGTGGCCGGGATGATCTCCCCGGTCAGGATGGCCAGGGCGTCGCGTGAAACCTGCTCCTCCCCGTCACCGACCAGCGGGACGCCGACGACCGCGACCGTGCCGGCCGGGTTGGCCTCGACGGTGATCGGGTCGTTCATCTGCCCGCTGGCCAGCGCCCGCGTGCGCAGATCGGCGATCGCCGCCTGCACCGCGGGAGACGTGACGTCGGGCGCCTCGATCACCACCCGCGCCGGGGACGGCCCTCCCGGGAACGCCTCGGTGATCCGCTCGTAGGTCTGCATCACTGCGAGGTCGTCGGGGATGTCCTCGACGCCTTCGTTACGCAGGTCCATCGACAGTGCGGGGATGGCCAGGCCGATCAGCGCAACCGCCGAGACCACCGCGGCCACCAGCGGACGGCGGAGCACGGCACCGAGCACCGCGGGCCAGAACCGGCTGGGCCGGCCCTCCCGCCGGCGGCGCAGGAACGGGAGCCGGCCCTTCTCCACCCGGTCACCCAGCCAGGCCATCATCGCCGGCAGCACGGTCAGCGAACCCAGGACGGAGCAGGCGACGACGAGGGTCGTGGCCGAGGCGACGCCGGTGAACACCGAGAACCCGGTGAGGAACATGCCGGCCATTGCCACCATGACGGTGATGCCGGAGATGAGCACCGCGCGGCCGGAGGTCGCGGCGGCGATGTCGAGCGCGTCGACCGGCCCGGCGCCCTTGGCCCGCTCCTCGCGTTCGCGCTTGAGGTAGAAGAGCGAGTAGTCCACGCCGACGGCCAGGCCGATGAGCAGCATCACGATCTGCGCGGTCTGGTCGACGTGCCAGATCTGGCTGGTGAGGCTCAGCAGGCCCAGCGCGCCGACGAACGCCGTCAGCGCGAACACCAGCGGCAACACGGCGGCGACGAGTGCGCCGAAGGTCAGCAGCAGCACCGCGAGGGTGATCGGGATCGACAGCAGCTCTGCGCGCTGGAAGTCGGCGTCGATCGTCTCGTTCAGCGCCAGGTCGGCGCTGATGTCGCCGAACTGCTCCACCCGGACGTCGTCGTGCTCGCCCGCCACCGCGGCGACGGCGTCCTGGATCGGACCGATGCGCTCGGCGGCGGTCTCAGCGTCCCCGGCGACGTCCAGCGTGACCAGGGCGGACAGGCCGTCGGCGGACACGAGCGGGGCGCCGTCGAGGGGGCTGACGACGTTCGTCGCCTCGGGGACGGCCCGCAGCCTTTCCACCACGTCGGTCAGGGCCGCGGTGGCGGCGGCCTCGGGCACGCCGTCCGCCCGCTGTACCAGCACCATCTCCGAGGCCGGCTCCTCCCAGCCGTTCTCGTCGAGGATCCGCTGCGCCTGGGCTGCCCCACCCAGCAGCTGCTCGGCCGAGGTGAGTTCCCCGCGCGGCAGCAGGCCGCCGAGGACGACGGCCACGGCCACGAAGGCCAGCCAGCCGAGCACCGCAGTCCTGCGGTGCCGGGCGCTCCAGCGGCCCATGCGGCCGGCGATGTTGCGTGTTGTCTCCACTGTCGTCTCCCGAGGTCCGGATTCGACGACAGAGCCTGCCGACGGGGGACGGCGTTCGCGTCGCCCGGCGGTCTGATCCGCGGGGCGGCCGTGCTGACCCGGCCGGTGTACGACCCACGGGTGAGACCGCACCGGTCGGGTGCTGCGCCGGCCTGGTCTACGCGCCTGCCGATCCGGGCCTGAGCAGCCCGCTCTCGTAGGCGACCACCACGGCCTGCGCCCGGCTGGACAGGTGCAGCTTGGCCATGACGCGGCCCAGGTGGGTCTTCACGGTCGCCTCGCTGACGAACAGCTCCGCGGCGATCTCCTGGTTGCTGCGCCCGGTGCCCACCAGCCGCAGGACGTCGACCTCGCGCTCGGTCAGCTCGGCCAGCTGCCTCCCCGAGGGCCGCGCCGACGGGGCCGGCTGGCGGGCGAACTCGGCGATGAGCTTGCGGGTGATCCCCGGCGAGAGCAGGGCCTCTCCCCTCGCGATGATCCGGACGGCGTTCAGCAACTCGACCGGCCGGGTGTCCTTGAGCAGGAAGCCCGCGGCGCCGGCCCGCAACGCGGCGAAGACGTAGTCGTCGAGGTCGAAGGTCGTCAGCATCATGATCCGCGGCGGCTCGCCGCCGTCGGCCGGCCAGTCAGCGAGGATGGCGCGGGTTGCCTCGATCCCGTCCATGACCGGCATCCGCACGTCCATGAGGACGACGTCGGGCCGCAGCCGGCGGGCCAGTTCCACCGCCTCCTGGCCGTTCCCGGCCTCGGCGACGACCTCGATGTCGTCGTTGCGCAACAGGGCGCTGAACCCGGCCCGCACGAGCTCCTGGTCGTCCACCACCAACACACGGGTGGTCACGACCCGCTCCCGGCGGTCGCGCCCTCGGGCGTCAGGGGCAGCCGGGCGCGGACCCGGAAGCCCCCTCGGGGATCGGGCCCCGCCTCGAGTTCACCGCCGACGGACGTGGCCCGCTCCCGGAGCCCGATCAACCCGTACCCGCCGGAGGCGCTCCGGCTCTCCCGCCCTCCGACCGGGCCGCGCCCGTCATCGCTGATGTAGACCTCCAGGGAATCGCCCCGCCAGGTGAGCACGACCCGGATCTCCGCCGGGCCCGCGTGCTTGGCAGCGTTGGTCAGCGCCTCCTGCAGGATGCGGTAGGCGGCCAGGTCGAGCTGCGGTGGCAGCGCGCTCGCGGTCCCGTTCACGGTCAGGGTGACCACCAGCCCGGTCGCACGCGCACCGGCGAGGAGCTCGTCGAGCCGGTCCAGCCCCGGCTGGGGGCCGCGGTCGGCGGCGGCAGGGGTGGCGACCGCGCCACCGGAGCCGGGACCGTCGTCGACGCGGAGGACACCCAGCAGCTGGCGCATCTCGGTGAGCGTCCGTCGGCTGCTGTCCTCGATCACCCCCAGCGCCTTGCGCGCGGTCTCGGGATCCCGGTCCATGACGTGCCGCCCCACCCCTGCCTGGACGGCGATGACGCTCATGCTGTGGGCCATCACGTCGTGCAGCTCACGCGCGATGCGGAGCCGCTCCTGGGCCACCGCCTCCCGACCGTGCGCCTCGCGGTTGGCCTCGGCCTCCCGGGCCCGCTCCGCCAGAGCCACGGCCTGCAGCCGGCGGGTCCGGGCGGCGTCGCCCAGCGACCAGGCCGCGGCGGCCAGCAGACCGTCCTGCAAGGCCGAACCCCAGGTGTACTCCGCGCGCCACTGCAGGTAGACGACCAGCATCGGCAGGGCTGCGAGGATGAGACCCGGTACCGACAGCCGCCGCGGGCACTCGGCAGCGACCCCGTAGAGGGCGATCAGCACCGCGTAGCCGGAGAGCGAAGGCGGGTAGTCCAGCGCGACGAAGACGACCATCGCCGACGAGGCCAGGAGCAGGACGGTCCACGGCGCCCACCGGCGCACCAGGACCGGCAGCGTGGCCACCGCCGCAAGGAGCCAGGCCAGGGCGTCGATCGGCCGCTCCCCCACACCTGACGGCGAGGCCGCCAGCAGCCGGCCGGCGTGCAGCACGGCGAGGGCCGCCGTGAGCACTCCGTCGACCAGCCACGGCAGCGCGCGGCGCATCCGTTCAGGCGGTCGTCCCGGCACCGGGCCACTGTAGGAAGACCGATGGCCGCTCTGCCTGCCCCGTCAGGAGGAGACCGGCCTACACCTGGAGTCTGACTTCGCGCGCGTGGCCGCTGCCCGCCCTCCCGGTGACGCCGCCGTGGGCTCGAACCTGGCCGCGGACCCGGCGCTCGGATACCACTGCCGGCGCAGCCGCCGGCGTGCTCTACCCCGGCAGGCGGGCCCCGGGGACCCGACCGCTGGGTGATGCCCGACGCGGCCGCCCCGTCCTAGCGTTCCGGCCCGACGACGAACGAGCGACGAGCGGGAGGAGCGCGGCGATGGCGGTCATCGAGGTGGCAGGGCTGACCAAGCGGTACGGGGAGGTGACGGCGGTGGAGGACGTCACCTTCACCGCCGAGGCCGGGCGGGTGCTCGGATTCCTGGGCCCCAACGGAGCGGGGAAGACCACGACGCTCCGCATGCTCATGGGTCTGGTCGCCCCCACCGCGGGGCACGCGACCATCGACGGCGTCGCCGTCCGGGATCTACCCAACCCGGTCCGCACCGTGGGTGCGGTGCTCTCCACGGGAGCCTTCCACCCCCGCCGGACCGGACGGGGTCACCTGCGCGTGCTCGCCGCGATGGCCTCGCTGCCGGCGCGCCGGGTCGACGAGGTCCTGGAGCTGGTGGGGCTCACCGACGCCGCCGATCGGCGGGCCGGCGGCTACAGCTTGGGCATGCAGCAGCGCCTCGGCCTGGCCGCGGCCCTGCTCGGCGACCCCCGCGTCCTCGTGCTCGACGAGCCCGCCAACGGGCTGGACCCTGACGGCATCCGCTGGCTGCGCGGCTTCCTGCGCTACCTCGCCGCGGAGGGGCGCACCGTGCTGGTCTCCAGCCACGTCCTCGCCGAGGTCGAGCACACCGTCGACGACATCGTCGTCATCCGCTCCGGACGGCTCGTCGCCCAGGGGCCCCTGGCCGACCTGGTGCGCACACCGGAGCCGGTGGTCACCGTTCGCACGCCGCAGCCCGACCGGCTCGCCGCGCTGCTGTCCGGCGCCGGAGGAACCAGCACCACGCTGGCCGCCGACCGGCTGGAGATCCGCGGCCTCGCCCAGGAATCGGTCGCCGAGGCAGCCGCCGGCGCCGGCATCCCCCTCTACGCCATCGACTCGACCACTCCCTCGCTCGAGGAGCTCTTCTTCTCCCTCGTGTCCGACCAGGACACCGCCCGAACCGGAGGCATCCGATGACCGCTCTCCTGCGCGCCGAGCAGATCCGGCTGCGCACCGTTCCCGCTCCCCTGATCGCCGTCGCCGTCGTTGTCACGATGACCGGACTCCTGGTCGGACTCGCCTTCGGGCTCGCGCCGGCCGATGTCGCCGAGGATCTCGCCGAGGCCGTGCGCGTCCCCGGCGTCCTGGCGGCGGTCACCATGCTGGTGCTCGGGATCCTGGGCGGCTCCAGCGACCACCAGCACCGGACAGCCGAGTCGACCTATCTCGCCCGGCCCCGCCGTGTCGACGTCTTCGCCACCCGACAGCTGACCTACGCGGTCTTCGGCGGAGTCACCGGCGCCCTCACCGGGCTGATCTCGTGGCTGCTCGCCGGCGCCATCGGCTCCGCCCGGGGACTGCCGGCAGGACCCACGGCCGACACGGTCGGCCTGATCACCGCACCGGCCCTGGCCGCCACCCTCGCCGCCGTCCTCGGCGTGGGCGTCGGCTACGCCGCACGCTCGACGGTCGCCGGGATCATCGGGCTCATGGCCTGGGCCGTGGTCGGCGAGAACCTCGTCGGCCTCCTCGTCCCGTCGGCCTACCTGCCCGTGGGCGCCATCAACGCCACCATGGGGCTCTCCGACGCCGGCCAGCCCCTCCACGGCGCGGTTGCCCTGGCCGCCTACGCCGCGATCGCCGCCGTCGTCGCCGGCCGGCTCGTCCTCCCCAGGGACATCACGTGAACGGGTGCCCCGCCACGTCTCCCATGGCCCAGCCCGACCTGTCCGGGCGGGTGGTGCTGGTCACCGGTGGCACCTCGGGCATCGGGTTGGCCACGGCCGCCGCATTCCTGAACGCGGGGGCAGCCGTCGCCGTCGCCGGGCGCGATGCCGGCCGCGGTCAGACGGCTCTCCGGCAGCTCGAGCCTCATGCCCGTGAGGCCGGCATGGTGATGTTCCAGCCCACCGACGTCACCGAGGAAGGCGAAGTCGAGGAGCTCGTCCGCGCTGTCCAGCGTCGCTTCGGCGGCCTGGACATCGCGGTCAACGGCGCCGCCAACGCCGAAGGGCCGCTCGGGAAGGGAAGGCCTGCTGCGCAACCTTCCCGACGCCCGTCAGCCCTCCTGCGAAGGGACCGATCCCGCCGGACCTCGGCACCGACCTACGGATGCTGAACGGGGCGAGGGGGCCTCACCGCAGCCTTCACCGCCGGAGCGATCGGGTCCACGCCATGAGCCAGGCGGCCTCCAGGACCGCATCCAGGAGATACATCCGGCTGATCCGGTTGCGGCTCCCGTAGTAGATGTCCACGGCAGCCAGCACGAGCGCCGTACCCATGCCGATCCGGCGAGCGGCCGCGATCCCGTCCGGGGAGGGTTCGGCCCGGAGTTGGGCGACACCGTTGACGACCATGAGCCCGCTGACCGTCCGCACCAACCAGCGGTCGACCTTGGGGCCGGTGACCGCCTCAAAGCTGGCCATGTGGACCAGCGGCCAGGAGCCGCCGACCACGTTGAACAGGCCGTGCGCCCGCGCGAGCCGTACGTCCGCCGACGAGACTGCCCTCATTTGTCCTCCCCCTCCCGGCGGGTGCGAGGCCCGCAACGTCCGGCGGGGCTGCCGACCCGCACCGCTCACTGACTCAGGGCTGGCACCACAGCGACGACCGAACTGATGGGCGGGCCAAGCCTTCAGTCATCGGTCAGTTCGGACGACCGGTCGGGATCATCCAGGCGGTGCACACCTGAGTTCGGCCCTCCGTCGAGGAGCTGGCCGTCGGTGGACAAGGCGATGTCCTCCACCCGGTAGTGGATCGTCTGCACGCGGATCCAACCGCGGGTTCCCGAGGAGGGACGCGTCAGGTCTTGCTCTTGCCGGCGGCGCTGGAGTGCTCGTGCCGGTCGTCGCTGTGGGGCACGTGGTTGATCTGCTTCGAGGCGCCGGTGGTCACCCCGGCGGCGCTGGGTGACTTCCCTTCCCTCTTCGCCTCACGGACCGCGGCTCGCTGGGCATCTGCATCGTTGTTCTTGGCCATGGCTCATGGTTTCCCGCAAGAGAGCAAGGCACACCTCCGGGAGGCCGCTGATCGGGGGCCGCGGGCCACTCGTGCACCGCCCAGGCCTCGACCGGGCCGCAGGCTTGCTCACCGTGCGCCGGGGATTCACGCGTTCGTAGACGCCGAGCCGTCGGCGCCCGTCGTAGACCAGCAGCCGCGAGACCACCTCGCCCCGCCTTGTCACTGGCGATCCACCATCCAGACGTCGTCGGCGAGCGGGTCTCCCGGATCCCCGTCGTCGACTCCACGCCCACCATGCGCGGACCGCGCGAGCTCCTGACGTTGATCGAGCAGCTCGCCGCGGACCAAGCTGGTGCAGCTCAACCCCACCCACGGCGTGGTGATGATGAGGATGAGCATGTTCGGCCGGAATCCCGCCCTCGGCGACGTGAAGGACCTCCGTGCCAGGTGGTCCAGGTGCCCACTGCGGACCCGCGCGGCGTTCGCCGCCGGGCTGGCCGGCCAAAGCATGGCCGGGGAGCCGAGCCGGGGTGCCGTCCCGGTCACCATCGTCCGGGGCACCCGCGATCGCGTGTCCCCCGCCCAGCGGAGTGGGTTGATGCACGACCGGCTCCCCTGCGCCGAGCTGGGGCGTCTCCTGTCCCTGGAGCCGACACGTGCGTCGTGCTGATCGCTAGGCCGGTGAGCGTCAACCGTCAGGCGCCGACGACCACGACCTGACTGATTCCGGGCGGCGCCACTCTCGACGAGCACGCGCAGCTGCTGGTCCCCGCGCGGGACTCGCGTTCCCCCGCCGACGTGGTGCGTCTTGGCCCGATGCATCGGAGGAGGCACACAGTGCGGCAACAGCGCCACCCCCGAGACCCGTGCCGGTGCGCCGAGAGCACGGTCCCTGCTGCCCACGGTGAATGGGGCAGCGTCCTGGGGGTAGCGGAGCGGAGGCAGAGCACCAACCCCTAGGCCGATGCGCTGGGAGATGAGGATGACCGCCAACACGGGAGAGCAGGACGTCGTCGACATCCTGACCACCGATCACCACGAGGTACTCGCGCTCGTCAGCCAGATCCCGACGGCTGATCCTGACCAACGGCGGGACATGACCGACACGGTCATCGCCGAGCTGATGCGCCACTCGGTCGCCGAGGAGATGTACGTCTACCCGGCGATGCGTGACCATCTTCCGGACGGGGACGGGAAGGTGCAGCACGACATCCAGGAACACCAGCAGCTCGAGGAAGTCATGAAGGAGCTCGAGGGTCTCGACGCCGCGGACCCGCAGTTCCTGGAGACACTCGCGCGTCTCGATGCGATCCTGCGCGACCACGTCTCGGATGAGGAGCGTGAGCAGTTCCCCATGCTGCGTGCACAGCTCTCCCGTGAACAGCTGGTCGAGATCGGCGAGAAGGTCGAGACGGCGAAGAAGGCAGCCCCGACCCGGCCGCACCCCGCGGCCCCGCACAGCGAGCTGTTCCACAAGCTCGTGGGGCCGGGTGTCGGTATGGTCGACCGGCTCAGGGACAGGCTCACCGGTCGGCAGAACAGCGCCTGACCGCCCGCGACGTCGATCGGCGGTCGAGAGTGGCAGCGGGTCGCTCGGCCGCCTGCCCTCCGACACATCGGCCTGGGCCGGCCGGACCACGAAGATGTGGTCGGCCGGTCCCTGCCGGGCTGAGGCGAGCCGGCGTGCGCGTACGCGGCGGCCCGAGCGGGTCGAGGGCGCTGCACGATCACCGCGCCGGAGGGCGGACCGAGGCCATGGGCGGCAAGGTCCAGCACGCACCCAACGCGCGGTCCAGAGTCCGGTCGAGCACGTCCAGGCCCCCACCGGGATAGGGCGTGAGCTCACCGAACCACACGGCGCCGTCGACGTCGTAGAGGTCCACCCTGATGAAGTCGAACTCCCGGCCCAACGCCTCGGCGACCGCAGTCATCACCGGCAGGGAAGCCGGCGGGGGCGTCGCGCGCCCCAGCGACAGGTGCGGCTCCACGACCGGCAGCGGTGACCAGTCCGGCGTGTACAGCCGTCGCCGGTGGCGGGCCCCGAACCGGTCGGTGTCGACCTGCACGAGCCGCACCCGGCCGCCGAACACGAGAAACTTGTAGTCGGCGAGCGGCTCCCCGAGGAACTCCTCGACCACCAACAGCCGACGGGCTCGGCTGTAGACCCACTCACCCCGGTCGCGGTACAGCGGCTCGTCGAGCCAGCCGGCGGTGATGCGGGCCAGCTGCTCGGCGTCCGGTTCGCCCGACCCGAGATGCACCCGCAAGGTTCCGTGGTTGGGCTTGAGGACCCACCTCTCCGGCAGTTCCGTCTCGGCCAGCCCACGCACGTCCGTTCCCGACCACAGGACCCGCGGCACCGACAGGTCCGGGCAGACCCGCGTGGCGTACTCCTTCATCCGCAGCTTGTCGCCCAGCTGCCCGATCAGCGGCCGCCGGTCGTTGACCACGCGCCAGTTGATCTTCTCCGTGAATGTCCGGGGACGGCGTTCCCGCGGCCAGCACCCGTGCGCCTCCCGGTACAGCAGGGCGCGCTTCGGCCGGTTCGGGAGCCAGCGGAGGACCGCTCGGTAGGCGCGGTGGGCCGCCGTCGACATTTCTCCTCCTGGCTGGCGGGCGGCGTCGACCCGCCGCCCGTACGGTCGGACCGGCAGGGACGTCGCCTCCATGCCCACCGCGCCCACCCGCGAACAGGAGAACGGCCCCTGAGCCCCACCGGAGTTCCCGCGCCCGCCCGGGTGGGCTTCCTCGCCAAGGACCCGTGGCACCCGGCGATCCGGCGCGAGCAGCACATCGCCGGGTAGCTGGTACGGCGCGGATCCCCGGATCCGCTTCGTCCAGGCACCCGCAGACGCCCACCGGCTGCGCACCGACCCGGCGAACTGGCTCCACCACCTGACGAGGGCGCGCTTCCTGCCCGCGGCACCGGGCGTGGATGTCACCGAGCGCTCCACCGTGCTGCCCGGGTCGCGTCACCGACTGGCCGAGCGGCTGGACTCCGCCCTCCTGGGCGGCTCCCTCCGCCGGTCGGGGTGGGAGCAGGACCTCACCGTGTTCACGCATCCCTGGGAGTGGCGCGCGGCCCGACGGCTGGGCGGGCGAGCCGCGTTCGACTGCACCGACGACTGGGCTCGCCCCCTGCCGCACGCACGGGGCCTCCCCGACCAGCTGCGACGGATCGCGGCCGAGGCCGACGAGATCATCGTGGTCAACCCCGCGCTGTCGGCGCTCTTCCCGGGGCGCCGTCCGGTCGTCGTCCCCAACGGCACCGACGAGGCCCTGCTGCGGGCCCCGCGCGCCGCCGGGCGTGTCCCTCGCTCCGCGGTGTACGTCGGCAGCGTCGCCGAGCGGTTCGACGCCGACCTCGTCCGGTCGGTCCTGCACGCGCTGCCCGACTGGACCCTCACCGTGTACGGCCAGCTGGTGTTCCCGCTGCGCGCCCGCCCCGCGGCCGACCGGTTCCTGCGCCTGCAGGCGGAGACCGGCGGCCGTTTCGTCTACCAGGGCCCGGTGTCACGGTCGGCGCTGCCGGACATCCTCGACGCGGCCGCCGTGGCGCTGGTCCCCGACGTCGCAGCCCGGGCGCTCGGGCAGTCGTCGATGAAGCTGTTCGACTACTGCTCGAGGGGCGTCCCGGTGATGGCGACGGCGGGCCACCTGGAGCACTCGGGCGACCTCCCGCCGCACACCTACCTGACTCGAGGTCCGGAGGAGATGGCCGCGGCGATCGTGGCGGCAGCGGACGAACCCTCGGGTTTCCCGGCGGAACGGATCGCCTGGGCGGCCGCACGCAACTGGGAACGGCGGACTGACGAGTGGCTGGTGGCCGCGCTCGGCGATCCGACGACCGCCCCGGTTCGGTTCGCCCGCGCTCGCCCGGGGAGGGCCCGTCCGGCTCCGGATCGCCGTCCGCCATGACGGCGCAGCCCACGGTTCTGACCCCGGCCCGCCGTGCTGGAAGCGGAGCACGAGTGCTGCGTCCTGGCGGCCTCGGCCGGTACGGGTCCGCGCTACCGGCCACGCGGCACGTCAGGGCAGGCTGGGTCCCGGCCCGAGGCGACGGACGACGCGTGCGGGGTTGCCGACGGCGAGCACGCCCGCCGGTACGTCCCGGGTGACGACGGCACCGGCGCCGACGACCGCCTCCGCGCCGACCGTGACCCCCGGGAGCACGACGGCGCCGCCCCCGAGCCAGGCGTTGTCGCCGATGGTGATGGGTGCGGGGGTCTGCCAGCCGGCGCGACGCTCCACGGGGTCGAGCGGGTGGGCCGCCGTCAGCAGCTGCACGTTCGGCCCGAACTGCACGGCCTCACCGAGGGTGATCGGTCCGCTGTCGAGGAAGACCGCACCCCAGTTCACGAAGCAGTAGGCCCCGATGGCGATCCGGTAGCCGTGGTCGCAGCGGAACTGCGGGCGGACCGTCGTCCCCCCGCCGACCGACCCGAGCAGCTCGGTGAGCAGCTCGTGCCGGCGCGCCGGGTCGAGCTCGGCGTTGTACCGGGCCAGCAACCTGGCCGCGCGTGCGCCGTCGGCCGCCAGGTCGGGGTCGTCGGGCCGGAAACGGTCGCCGGCCAGCATCCGGTCCTTCATCTCGCCGACCGGCGACCGCTTTCTTCGCCTAACGGCCCGTCCGGCATCAGCGTCGTCATTGCCACCCGTGACCGGCGGGAGGCGCTGCTGCGGACCCTCGCCCGGCTCGACTCCCCGGGCAGTCCACTGATCATGGTGCTGGACAACGGGTCGACCGATGGCACACCGGCGGCGGTGCGGACCGCCCACCCTCGCGTGAGGGTCCGTCAACTCGGGCGAGAACCGGGGAGCCGTGGCGCGGAACGTGGGGGTCGCGGCGGTGAGCAGCCGCTACGTCGCGTTCAGCGACGACGACTCCTGGTGGGCCCGGGTTCGCTCGAACGTGCCGCCGATGTCCTGGACGTGCACCCCGACGTGGCGGTGCTGGTCGGGCGGGTGCGGCTGGCCGCCGACGGCTCCGACGACGCGGTGTCGTCCAAGATGGCGCGCGCACTGATCGGGCACCGACCGGGCGCGCCGGGGCCTGACGTCCTGGGCTTCCCCGCCTGTGCCACCGTCGTCCGACGGGACGCCTTCCTCGCCGTCGGCGGTTACTCCCCGCTTCTCTTCTTCGGCGGGGAGGAGACGCTGCTCGCCCTCGACCTCGCGGCCGCGGGGTGGCAGCAGGTCTCCGTCGACGACGTCGTCGCCTGGCACGACCCGGCCGGTCCGGCCACGGTGGCGCCCGGTCGGTGGGCGCTGCAGACCCGCAACGACCTGCTCGTCGACTGGCTGCGTCGCCCCCTCCGCACCGCCGCCGCGGGCACCGCCCGGCTCACGGTACGGGCGCTCCGCGACCCGTCGGCCCGGGAGGCCCTCGCGGGCCTCGTACGCCGGTTGCCGGCGGCGTTGCGGGGTCGGCGTCCGGTGCCCCGGGAGGTGGCGGACCGGTCCGCGGCCGCGCACCGTCCCCTCCCCCGGCTCAGCTCCTCAGCTGCTGGGTGAACCAGTCCCGAGCCGTTGCGTTGCCCGCCCTCCCGAGCGAGGCGGCGGCGGATACCGCCCCGGACAGCTCTCCGGACAGGCATCGGTCCAGTGCGGTGTCCAGCGCGGCGGCGGTCAGGTGCTCCCCCGGGAGGACGACCGGCCAGCCCAGTGCTCGCGCCTGGGCCGTCACCTTGGCGCCGCCGGCCACGGGATCGACGGAGATCACCGGTCGGCCGTGCTTCAGCCCCAGGACGAGGGCGTGCAGTCGCATGCTCACCACGACGTCCGCCCGCTGGATCAGCGCCTCGACCTGTTCCGGCCGCCGGCGGTGGGGCTTCTCGTACAGGTCCATGTGAGCTCGAACCAGGGCAGACCGCGGGAGGCCGTCCACTCTTCGATGGTGTCGCGCACCTGCTCGGACCGGCTGCGCCCGCCGTACTCGCCCTGTGCTGGGGCGAACGCCACGGCGACCACCGGCCGCACCGCGCGCTCCCTGCCGGACGCCGCCGTGCCTTCGATGGCGAGGTCCGGCCGGGCGACGTCCGGAGCGTCCCGCTCCCAGACCTGGGACAGGCCGCGGCCGATCTCGTCGACGACAGACGGAGGGCGGCCGGCACAGGTCAGGAAGCCTTCTTCCCGGACTCCCGAGCCTCCTGCACGGCGTCGGCGAGTTCGTCTCGGGTCATCTTCGACCGGCCGGAGACATCCAGCTCCTGGGCCATGTCGTAAAGGTCCTTCTTCGACATGGCCGCCAGGCTCTCGTCCGGACGCCCCCCGGCCTTGTCGCCGCCGGACCCCCGGCGTGCCCGGCGCGTGGTCAGCTTCCCCTCGTCCGTGGCGTTCCCCGGCCGGTGGTCCTTGGCCTTCGCCACGCTGGCCCGCAGAGCCTCCATCAGATCGAGGACGTCCGCCTCGGTCTCGGGCTCCCCTTCCGTGACCACCTCGTCGCCCCGGCGCTTGGCCTCGATCAGCTCGTTCACGCGGTCCCGGTAGGTGTCCCGGTAGTTGCGCGGATCCCACTCGCTGGTCATCGAATCGATCAGTGACACGGCCATCTCGAGGTCGCGCGACTTGAAGGAGTGGTGGACCGGTAGCTGCTCGATCTCCTCCACCGGGTCGCGGACCTCGTCGGCGAAGAACATCGTCTCCAGGGTGAGCACCTCCCCCTGGGGCCGGATGGCGGCCAGGTACTGCTTGGACCGCATGACGAACGTGGCGACCCCCACCCGCCCGGCCCGCTCCATCGCTTGCAGGAGGAGTGCGTAGGCCCGCTGGGCCTGGTCGTCCTGCGGAGCCAGGTAGTACGTCTTCTGATAAAAAATGGGGTCGATCTCGGCGACGTCCACGAAGTCGGAGATGTCGATCACCCGGGACCTCCCCGGCTCGATCTCCTCCAGCTCCTCCGGGGTGACGATGACGTACCGGCCGTCGCCGATGTCCTCGCCCTTGACGATGTCGTCGTAGTCGACCTCTTCGCCGGTGTCCTCGTTGATCCGCCGGTAGCGGATCCGGGACGACGTCCCCCGCTCGAACTGGTTGAAGTGGACGGTCTTGTCCTCGGTGGCGGAGTACAGGCCCACCGGCACGTTGACCAGACCGAAGGTCAGGCCTCCTGTCCAGATGGCTCGCGCCACTGCTACCGCCTCCTCGATCGGCCTGCAGGCGCCCTACCCGCGCGCCCCTGTGTCATGCCCGTCGGGTGGTCACGGACCGCGGCTGGGGCGAGCAGGTCATCCCTTGCCGCCCCCTGTCGAGGCCTTCTCCAGTCGATCCACACGTGCGCGGGCACGATCGCGCACCGCGCCCGCGCGGTGGGCGCTGCGCTCGGCGGCATCCCGCCGCCGCTGACCCTTGCGCAGCTCCGCGGTCAACTCACCGGATTCCTTCTCGGCCCGGCGCAGCTCTTCCTCGAGGTCACCGATCCGTGCACGCAACTCGTCCCGCCGGGTACCGAGGCGGTCCAGCGCGTCCCGCTCCCTCTCGGCGTCGGACTCGGCTTCCGCCGCGGCGGTCTCGGCGTCCGCCAGCTCGTCCCGGGCACCGGCCAACTGCTGCTGCGCAGCCCGTCGCCGCTGGTCGTACCTCGAAGTGCGGCCATCGGTGGTTGGCTCCTCCCCGGCGACCGTAGCGTCATCTTCTCCCGACGGGACGGTGGCGACCGACCCGCGCACGTCCGTCGTGCCGACCCCGGAGTACGACAGCGGCGAGGTCAGCCTGCCCGACAACGTCGCCCGACCGGCGCTCTCGTCAGCGACCGCCGCTCGGAGCGTGTCTTGGATCTGACCGGCCACCGCGTCGCTCACCGGCCGACCCAGCTCCTGCGCCAGGGAGCGGGCCTGCCTGGTCAGGGCCATCACCACTTGCCGGCGCTGCCGGGTCAGCTCCTTCAGCTGCTCACCTTCCAGATCTCGTTGCGCCTCACGGAGGCCGGACCCCAGGGCCACGAGCTGGCGGAGCTCGTCGGGCTGCTGACGCACCAGCATGTTCACCACCCACGCTGCGGTCGACGGCTTCCGCAGCTTGCCGATGGCCTTCGCCAGTTCCCGCGCCCCATCGGCGCGAGCCTCTTTCCGGCGTGCGTCGCGAGCGGCGATGAACTCGTCAGGCGGCAACCCGTACAGCTCGTCCGCGACGTCGGAGAGCCTCACCGTGCCCCGCAGCATCCGGTCGGAGCTGGAACTCCGGCCTCGCTGGGGCGGGGCGGGGGCGCATCGGGCTGGTGGGGCTTCTGCATTTCTCGGTCCTCCCGCCACGGGTTCTGAGCGCGCTCCGCCAGGCAGCCGTGGGAAGGGCGGCCCCTGTCGCGGTGAGGCGGGCCACCATGGCTGCCACCGCAGTATGGAGGGGCTGCCGTGGAAACCGTCTGACCTCGCACTGCTGACGTCCACCCGGTGAAGTAGGACAAGATCGCTCCCGTGACCTCGCCCCGAACGTCGGATCGGCCATCCCAAACCGGGGGCGAGGTGACGGTCGTCGTCATCACGCGGAATCGACGTGCCGATGTGCTGGCGACACTGTCACGTCACGAAGCGCCGGTGATCCTGGTGGACAACGCGTCGACCGACGGCACGGTCGAGGCGGTGAGGGCCGCGCACCCCGAGGTCTCCGTGCTGCCGCTGGATCGGAACGAGGGCGCTCGAGCACGAACCTTGGGCGCCGCACATGCCGACACGCCCTTCGTCGCATTCGCCGACGACGATTCCTGGTGGGCCCCCGGCGACCTGGCCCGCGCGGTCATGATCATGCGGGCGCACCCGCGGCTCGCCCTGCTGAACGCGCGCATCGCCGTCGGTCCGGAGGAGCGGCTCGACACCGTCTGCGACGAGATGTCGGCCAGCCCTCTCGGCACGCTGCCGGACCTGCCCGGGCCCTCCCTGCTCGGTTTCGTCGCCTGCGCAGCACTGGTCCGAACCGAGGCGTTCGAGGCTGTGGGTGGCTTCGACCCCGTCGTCCGGTTCCCCGGCGAGGAGGAGCGGGTCGCACTGGACCTGGCTGCCGCCGGCTGGGGCATGTCCTACGTCGACGAGGTCACCGTCCACCACCACCCCTCACCACGCCGCGAAGCGCCAGAGCGGAGGCAGGCGGGCATCTGGCGCAGCCGGTTGCTCACCGCACTCATGCGGCTCCCGGTGGCCGATGTCGCCCGACTGGCGCTCCGCGCTACGCGGGCCGGCCGGCCCGGGCAGGAAGGCCTGATCCGTGCGCTGCCGCGGGTCCCGGCTGCGCTGTTGCGCCGGCGACCACTCCCATCCAGCGTGCTCGCGGACCTGCGGCTGCTCCTCCGCGATGGCGCATAGCCACGGGCCCTGCAGCTTCGGCGACTGCTTCAGGCGACCTCGTAGCCCTCGGGACCGACCGTGAGCTCGCCATCGCGTGGGTCGTTCGAAAAGACGAGCACCGCCGCCCGTCGGCTCTCCGGCGGGACGTACGCGATCGTTGCCGAGGCTTGCTCGACCTGACGCCCGTCCCGGCTCAGCTGACCGCCGAGTTGCACGGTCTCTGCCGTGGTCCCGCCGTCGTTACGCACCCGGAGGTGCACCTCGTAGCCGGAACCTGCCTGCTCGACCGTGGTGATGTCGACGGCCAGCTCGGGGCCGCTCTCTCGGACGGCGACGGCCTGGTAGCCCAAGAAGGCGATCAGCAGCAGGACCAGCAGTCCACCCAGCCCGCCCATGGCGTACTCGGCCGCTGACGTGCCACCGGAGCCCTGGCCCTGGGAGTTCTCGTCGGATCCGGACACGGGGGTTCCTCTCATCACAGGATGAGCCGGGCCGCCGCGGCGCCCAGGCTCGCGGGGAGGGCCAGGACCACCGTCTCAGTGACCACCATCAGCAGCCCGGTGTCCTCGAAGCGGCCCAGCGTCCACAGGAGGTAGGCCGAGACGCAGTGCGCCAGCGCGTACCCGACGGTCGTGAAGGTGGCGAAGGCCTTGATCGGCCCTTCGTCCTCCTCCTGCCCGCCGAAGCCGACCCCGTAGACGAACGCGTGCATCAGCGCCAGGCTGATGGCGACGAGGACCAGCGTGTGCCAAGGGGGCATCTTCGCCGCGAGCAGCACGATCTCCTCCGTCGGGGCCAGGTTCGCGGCGAAGACCACCGCCCCGGCCACCATCAGGAACAGCTCGCGGCCGTACCCGGGCTTGCTCGGGGAGGCGCTGCTCTTCCCGAGTTGGGCGCGGGCGTAGGAGGCACCGACCGCGGCCGGCAGCAGTTCCAGTCCGAGGATCGAGGTCGCGTCGCGCCAGTCCCGCAGCCAGTCCAGCACGTCGAGGGCGGTGAGGATGACCGCAGCAGCGACGGCCGCAGCCAGGAAGGCCACCCCCGCGTCCACCAGGCCAGGGCGCCACCCGGACGCCCCGGAGCCTCCCAGGTGGCGGGCGAGGCCGATGACCAGCAGCACGGTCCCGACCGCGAGTGCGGCCAGGCGGTAGCGGTCGACAGCCAGACCCAGCCGCCACACCTCCATCGTCATGAGGACCGGCATGGCGAACAGCAGCGCCCCGCCGACGGCCCGGCCGAACCCCTTGATCAGTTGGCGCGCTTCGGTCTGCTGCGGCATCGCGCTCCAGTCACGTCAGGTCACGCACAGTCCGCACGGGTGAGGAAGTTGGTCGGTTTGACAAGTCCTCCGACCAGCGTCCAGACATCCCTGGCAGGAGCGAGACGCTACCGAGAGGTCCGGGATCCGGTCGGGGACGCCCGCCGGGCAGGTCGGAAGAGGGGCAGTCCCGCCCGATCAGCCGCTGCAGTCCTGACGGACCAGAGCGAGCGACCGGCGTCGCTCAATGGGGCGGGGACACAGAAGCGAGCCGGTGGGCCGAGAATCCACGGACGTCTGCCGCACAGCTCAGCGGGATTCGAGTGAGGGTCGGCGTCCGGCCAGGCCGACAGCCTGCCACCCGCGCAGCGGCCCGCCGACAGCTTCCGCGGCCCACTCGTGCAACCGATGAGTGAGCGGGCGTGACCGCCACTGCCCGAGATCGACCCGCTCGCTGCTGGTGAGGTCCTCGTCGAACTGGTCGTCCAGCACATGCGCGACGGCCGGGTCTGCCATCACGAGAGATACCCGCTCGTCCAGCCCATCGACCGAACATCGAGGTTGGCGGTCCCGCCCCTGGCAACAGCGCCGTCAACGGTGATGACGTTCGAGTGCATGAAGCTGGATTGGTACCGCCAGATCTCGATTCCCGCGGCCGGAACTCATCGTAGTCCCGCTCGCCAACAGTGCTCTCCGGCTCCGACCTGACGGCTCCGGCTCCGATGCGGCCTCGCCTGGGGCCTCCACATCGAGGGCGCAGTAGCGCCGAGATGGCGTCATGGAGCAGGTGCGGTTGCGCGGTCCAACCGGCCGACCAACTTCGATCGACCGGGGACGAGGTGCGTATGCGGGAGGGCGTTGGCCCGGGACGGACGGCGGGGGTGGATCGCGGGACGGCTGGCGCCGGGGCTGCCCCCGTCATCCCTGTGGGGCCCCTCCCACCGAGAAAGCCATGCTCCGCCCTGCGGGCCGCCCCAGGGACAGCAACACTCGGCAGGCATCCATCCCCGTATCCAGGAGGACTGCCGTGCCGAGGGTCGACCGCATTGCCGAACCGTGGGGCAGCCGCACCCCGTATGGCCCAGGGGAGATCTGGCCGACCCGCGTGGACTCGTACCTGGCCGACGGGCTCACAGAGGCAGACGTGGACCGCTGGGTGCAGTCGGCGACGATCCTGCACTCCAACGGCGACGGCCTCGACATCGCCGTCAAGGACGAGCGGATCGTGGGTGTTCGTGGCCGTAAGGTCGACCGCGTCAATCACGGCCGGCTCGGCCCCAAGGACCTCTTCGGCTGGCAGGCGAACAACTCCCCCGATCGGCTCACGAAGCCGCTGATCCGCAAGCGGGGCAAACTCGTCGAGACCGACTGGGACACCGCGATGAACGCGGTTGTCGGTCGCGCGAAGGAGCTGCTCGAGGAGAAGGGACCCAGCGCGATCAGCTTCTACACCACCGGGCAGCTGTTCCTCGAGGAGTACTACACCCTCGGGCTGATCGCCCACGGCGGCATCGGCACCAACCACGTCGACGGCAACACCCGCCTGTGCACCGCCACCGCCGCGGCAGCGCTGAAGGAAACCTTCGCCTGCGACGGCCAGCCGGGCAGCTACACCGACATCGATCACGCCGACGTCATCGCGCTCTACGGCCACAACATGGCCGAGACCCAGACCGTGCTCTGGAGCCGCGTCCTCGACCGGCTGGCCGGGCCGAACCCGCCGAAGGTCATCTGCGTCGACCCGCGGGAAACGCCGGTCGCCCGCGCGGCCACCGTGCACCTGGCGCCCCGGCCGGGCACCAACGTGATGCTGATGAACGCGCTGATCCACGAGCTCATCGCGAACGACTGGATCGACCGGGCGTACATCGAGGCGCACAGCGTCGGCTTCCCGGAGCTGGCGAAGCAAACCGCGAGCTACACGCCCGAGGTGGCGGCGGAGGTGTGCGACGTCCCCGCGGAGCAGATCCGGGAGGCCGCCCGCATCATCGGCACCGCGGAGCAGCTGATGTCGTCGGTGCTCCAAGGCTTCTACCAGGCCCACCAGGCCACCGCGGCGGCCGTGTGCGTCAACAACATCCACGTGATCCGGGGCATGCTCGGCAAGCCCGGCTGCGGCGTCCTGCAGATGAACGGCCAGCCCACGGCGCAGAACACCCGAGAGTGCGGTGCCGACGGCGACCTGCCGGCGTTCCGCAACTGGTCGAACGACGCGCACATCCAGGACCTGGCGAAGGTCTGGAACGTCGACCCGATGCAGATCCCGCACTACTCGCCGCCGACGCACATCATGCAGCAGCTGCGCTACATGGAAGAGGGCTCGATCCGCTTCCTCTACGTGACCGCCACCAACCCCGCGGTCTCCCTGCCGGAGCTGCGGCGGATCCGGGACATCCTCTCCCAGCAGCGCCTGTTCCTGGTCGTGCAGGACATCTTCCTGTCCGAGACCGCCCAGCTCGCCGACGTCGTGCTGCCCGCGGCGACGTGGGGCGAGAAGACCGGCACCTTCACCAACGTCGACCGCACCGTGCATCTGTCGGAGAAGGCGGTCGAGCCGCCCGGTGACGCCAAGTCGGACCTCGACATCCTCATCGACTTCGCCGCCCGAATGGGCCTGAAGGACAAGGACGGCGCCCCGCTGGTGAAGTGGTCGACGCCCGAGGAGGCGTTCGAGGGCTGGAAGGAGTGTTCCCGCGGCCGGCCCTGCGACTACACCGGCATGAGCTACGACAAGCTCCGCGGCGGCAGCGGCATCCAGTGGCCGTGCAACGACGAGCACCCCGACGGCACCGAGCACATCTACGTCGACGGGCAGTTCTGGGCCCAGCCCGACTACTGCGAGAGCTACGGCCGCGACATGGTGACCGGCGCACCCGTCGAGGAGACCGAGTACAAGGCGCTGAACCCGACCGGCAAGGCGGTGCTGAAGGCCGCGGAGTACGTGGCGCCCCACGAGGTCCCCGACCAGGAGTTCCCGTTCCAGCTCATCACCGGCCGCACGCTCTACCACTTCCACACCCGGACGAAGACCGGCCGGGCGCCGCAGCTCCAGGCGGCCGCGCCGGAAGTGTGGGTAGAGATGTCGGCGAGCGACGCCACCGACCGCGGTTGGACCGAGGGCGACGTCCTGGAGGTGACCACCCCCCGCGGCCGGATGCAGGGCCGGCTGCGTATCAGCGGCATCCGCCCGGGGGTCCTGTTCCTGCCGTTCCACTACGGCTACTGGGACACCAGGGACGGCTCCCACCCGAGGAAGAAGGAGGCCGGCCGGGCGGCCAACGAGCTCACCCTGACCGACTGGGACCCGGTGTCCAAGCAACCCATCTTCAAGACGGCGGCGGCCACGGTGCGACGGGTGTCGGCTGCGAAGGGGCGCCCGTCACTCGCGCCGACTACGACCGGGTCGGCGCCGGTCACCGGGTCGGTGCCACCGACCACCGGCGGGGACACCGCCCACGCCGAGGAGCTCGTGGAGGGACGGCGATGAAGCTCGACATGGCGATCGAGGAGCTGCACCGCTCCGAGAACCACCTGGTCACCGTGCTGACGTCCATGTCGGACAAGCACAAGACCGACCACGAGGTCTTCTACGTCACCCGCGACATGGCGAAGTGGTCACGGCAGCATGTGGCCGACCTCGCCCACATCGGAACGGACTTCGGCCTGAATCTGGACCCGGAGGCGTCCGAGGACCCCGGCCTCCTGGCGAGCATGAAGCAGCAGGCCGCGCAGCTCATGGGGCGACGGTCGGCACCGGGGCTGCTGCTGCTCGCCGACCTCCGGCACCTCTACCGGGAGGCCGCCGGCACCTCGGTGGACTGGGAACTCCTCGCCCAAGGCGCGCAGGGCGCCAAGGAGAAGGAGCTGCTCGACCTCGCCGAACGCTGCCACCCGGAGTCCCTGCGGATCACCCGCTGGGCGAACGCCTACCTCAAGGTCACGTCGCCGCAGGTGCTCGCCAGCTGATGACCGCGCCCCCCGCCGCCCGCGTCGTCCTCCGACCGCTGGCGACGCCGCTACCGCTCGGCTTCCTCGCCCTCGCCCTGGCGACGACGGCCTTCGCGGCCCTGCAGCTGGGCTGGATCCCACCCACGCAGGGCCGGGTGGTCGCCCTCACCGCGCTCGTCGCCACGGTGCCGCTGCAACTACTGGCCTCGGTGCTCGGCTTCCTCGCCCGGGACCCGGTCGCCGGCACGGGGATGGGGCTGCTCGCCGGCACCTGGGGCGTCGCCGGCTTCACGACCCTGACCTCCCCACCAGGGGCGACCAGCAAGGGCCTCGGCGTGGTCCTCGTGGTCGCCGGCCTCGCCATGGCCGTCCCGGCCGCGGTGGCGGCAGCGAGCAAGGTCGTACCCGCGGCCGTGATGGCGCTGGCCGGAACCCGGTTCATCGTGACGGGAATCTACGAGATCACCGAATCAGCAGCGTGGAAGACCGCGGCGGGGTGGGCGGGCCTCGCCCTGGCCGTCGGCGCCTTCTACACCGCGCTGGCCCTGGAGCTGGAGGGCGCGCGAGAGCGCACCGTGCTGCCGGTCGGCCGACGGGGCGCCGGCGCGGACGCCATGGCGGGACACGGACCCCTGGACCCGGCCCACCTCGTCAGCGAGGCCGGGGTCCGGCCTCAGCTCTGAAAGGGGCCCGGACCGCCAGAGCTTCCGCCGTCGGACAACTGTGCCCGCAGCTCCCGCAGCGCAGCCCTGTCCTACCGACGTCGACGACCAGCCGGGTCATGAGCGGCGCGTCAGGGAGCGGGCTGCTGGCCGATGCGCACGCAGCAGCGCCCATTCCGCAGTCGTTTCCCCCGCCAGCTCCGGACCGCCCTGGGTTGCGGGTGGGCTGCTGACCGTCCGACGTGGCCGACAGGACCCCTCTGGACCCCTCAGGAGGAGGGAACTGCCCGACGACGCCCGTATCGTCAGCATTTCGCCGGCCCGCCAGGCCCGGCCCCGGCCCCCTCGGGGTTCGCGCACCGTGCCCCCTACTGCTTCGCGCCATAGACAATGGCTTGCGCAATGTCGCGGAGTTGCGGTAGGACCGCTGCGACGCCCCGGACAGGATGGCCAAAGCCTCCGCGGCGTCACAGCGACGCTGCGCCATGAGACGGGCCACGGCGTCCAGTTCGGCGAGGAAAGCCTGTCCCGCTGTTCCAGTCACCCGGGCCCGGACGTCACCGGCTACATCCCGGGGTCCATCGCGATGACGGTCACCGCACGGGTGGCATGCTCGCGGTACGAGACCGACGACCTCGCCGTCCTGATGATCACCGTCCCGAGCTGACGCGCCGTCACCCCGTCACCCCGTCTCGCCGGTCCCGGCGTGCGCGACGCCGGGTCAGTTCGGGATGACGGCGCCCGCGCCCGGGTGGTGCGCGCTGCAGCCGAGTTGCAGCACCGCACGCTGCAGGGTGGGTGATGCGCCCCGGAGGGTGAGCTGCCGGTGGTGCCGGGTGGCCCGGCGGTACGAGACGGCGATGGCGCGTACACCGTGGTGGTCGCCCACCGTCACTCGGCTCAGGTCGAGGGTCCACTGCGTGCACGGGGTAAGTAGGAGTGCGGAGATGGCGTCGTGGAGCAGGTGCGCGGTTGCGTGGCCCAACCGTCCGACCAGCTCCAGGCGGCCGGTCACGAGGTCCAGGCGCGCGAGAAGCCGTGAGACGTCGTCGCAGTGGGGATCGGTCGGAGGAGCGGACGGCAGGGCCACTGCGGTCACCTCGAGAACGAGGAGGAGTCGCCGGTGGCGGAAGGGAACGACCGGCACCCGCACCGGTGCGGGCAGAGGCCGCGTTTTCGACCCGTTGAGACGCTAACCCGCCCGCGGCGCAGAAGCCACCGGCGCAGCCGTCGCCGCGTGGCCGGCCGGCAAGCTGCGGCACGCGGGCGGTGTGCTGCACGAGGCTCCCCGCAACGCCGTCCATACCTTTCGGGTACGTCGGTACGCAACGACGGTTGACGCCCTGGGATCCGGGAAGGGGCACGCGCATGCCGAGGACCGTGGAGATCACCCTTCCCCCCGATCTGGTCGACGCCGCGGTGGAGGAGTTGCGCGGTCTCGAGCCGCTGTCGCTGCGTGTGCTGCGTGGCGTGTCGCTGCAGCCGCCGGGCGACGTGATCAGCGTGGAGGTGACCAACCGCCGGCTCGCCGCGGTGATGCGCCTGGCCGACCGGTGCGGCGTCGGTCAGGAGTCCTCGGTCTCGCTGTCCACGAGCAGGCCGGCCAGCGTCATCTCCGCCGGCCGGCAGGACGACGTGCTCCGGGACATCACCAGCGGGACGGCCGAGGAGATCGAGCTCGAGATCGGCCGGGAGAGCACCATGACCGCCGGCAAGCTCGGCGTGATGGCCACCGCCGGCCTCCTGGCGGGGCTCGGCCTGGCCAGCGGCACCCTGCACCTGATCATCGGCGCCATGGTCATCGCACCGGGCTTCGAGCCGTTCAGCCGACTCGCCCTGGGGCTGATCGAGCGCAGCCGCGCCTGGCAGCGCGGCCTCGTCGACATCGCCAGGGGGTACGCCGCCCTGGCCGCCGGCGCCGCCCTCAGTGCCGCCGCCTGCGCCGCCTTCGGCGCCGGCGCGCTGGCGGCGGGGACCGGCAGCTACCTGCCGTCGTCGGCCCTGATCGACTACTTCTCCACCACGTCCTGGACCAGCTGGGCGGTGGCCGTGGTGGCCGGGCTGGGCGGAGCGCTCCTGCTGGTGATCAACCGCCGGGTCCTGACCGCCGGGGTCATGATCGCGCTCGGCCTCATCCCCGCCCTGACCCTGGCGGCCATGGCCCTGGTCGCCGGCGACGTCGAGCTGGCCCTGCGCAGCCTGGGCCGGTGGAGCGTGGACGCCACCGTGGTGACGGCGACGTCGGCGGCGGTCTTCTTCTGGCACCGCAGGCACGACGGCCGAGCCGCCACCGGTTGACCGGCACAGGGACTCGGTCGGGGGCTCCGGCAGTGACACCCGAGCAGGCCGGCGCACTGCCTCGATGAAAGTCTTGGCGACGAGGACAGATGGTCCACGGTCACCGATCGGGCACGAGGCCCCGGTTGACACCCCCCCGGTTGGGACGGCGCTCGGGTCGGGTACCCCCCAGCAGTGCCAGACATCAGGGACGCCCTGCAGCAGGTGGCCGCCGACACATTCGGCTGGCCGGAGCTGCACCCAGAACAGCTCGAGGCGATGGAGCAGGTGATGGCCGGCCGGGACGCCCTCGCCGTCCTGCCCACCGGCGCCGGGAAGTCCGCCATCTACCAGGTGCCCGCACTTCTGCTGGACGGCCCCACGTTGGTCGTGTCGCCGCTGCTGGCGCTCCAACGCGACCAGATGGAGGGCATCGACGACTCGGCCGCCCCCGAGGCCGTGGCGGTCAACTCGGCCCAGCGGGCCGGGGAGACCCGGCACGCCTGGGACGCCGTCCGGGAGGGCGACGCCGAGTACCTGTTCCTCTCCCCCGAGCAGCTGGCCAAGGACGACGTCCTCGACGAGCTCGCCGCGCTCGGCATCAGCCTTTTCGTCGTCGATGAGGCGCACTGCGTCTCGGCCTGGGGCCACGACTTCCGCCCCGACTACCTGCGTCTGGGGACAGCGATCGAGCGGCTCGGGCACCCGCCGGTCCTCGCCCTGACCGCGACCGCGGCGCTGCCGGTGCGCCAGGACATCGTGGAGCGGCTCGGCCTGCGCGACGCGGCCGAGGTGATCGCGAGCTTCGACCGGGCGAACCTGCGGCTGGCCGTGGAACGGGAGAGCGACGACCGGCGGAAACGGTCCGCCGTCGTCGTCCGGGTGAGCGCGCTGATGTCCGACCCGGCCACCCGTGGCGGGCTGGTCTACGTCGCCAGTCGCAAGGACGCCGAGTACTACGCCGACGAGCTCGCCCAGCTGGGCCACCGTGTCGCGGCCTACCACGCAGGCATGAAGGCGGCCGACCGCACCAAGGTGCACGAGCAGTTCCTCGACGGCGAGGTGGACGTGGTGGTGGCCACCTCCGCCTTCGGCATGGGCATCGACAAGCCGGACGTCCGCTTCGTCGTGCACGCCTCGGCACCGGAGTCGCTGGACTCCTACTACCAGCAGATCGGCCGCGCCGGACGCGACGGCGAGCCGGCGGAGATCGATCTCTTCTACCGGGCCGAGGACCTGCACCTGCAGACGTTCCTCACCGCCGGCCGTGCCCCGCAGGAGGCCCTCGAGGACGTCGCGGAGGCGCTCGAGGAGCATGACGAGCCGGTGGGCGCCCGTGAGCTCGCCGAGGAGGTGGACGTGTCCCCGGGCAAGCGCACCCGTGCGGTCAACCTCCTCGAGCAGGCGGGGGCGGTGGGCACCACCGAGGACGGCCGCCTGGAGCTCCTGGACCCGGACGTCTCCCCCGAGGAGGCGGTGCACGAGGCCGTCGAGGTCTCCGAGAACCACCAGCGGCTCATCCGCTCGCGGATCGAGATGATGCGCGGCTACGCCGAGACCACCGGCTGCCGGCGCCAGTTCCTCCTCGGCTACTTCGGCGAGCAGCTCCCCCACCCCTGCGGCAACTGCGACACCTGCGAGGCCGGGACCGCCCAGGAGCACGCGGTCGACGACGCCCCGTTCCCCGTCAACAGCGCCGTACGGCACGCCGAGTGGGGGCACGGTGTCGTCATGTCCGTCGAGCCCGACCGGCTCACCGTCTTGTTCGACCAGGAGGGCTACAAGACCCTCGCCACCGCCGCCGTGGAATCCCACCACCTACTCGAGGCGGCCGAGTGATGAGTGCTCTCAGGCCGGGCTACGAAGTCGCGGCCGGGACCGGTGCACACTTGAGACCTTCTTGGCCTCGACGCCGACGGAACCGGGCACGCTTTCATCAGCTCGGGACCAGTCCGGCGCCCCACACCCAGTCGCGGAGTTGCCGGCATAACGATCCCGGTGGTGTCCGACCGCCGCGCTACGTTCCGACAATGACCACAAAGCCGCGCACACCGCGCTCCTCCCCCGCTGGGGATGCCGCCCGTGGGACGGCTCCGACTTCCCGGTGTTCAAGTCCCCCCCCTCGGCTCGGACACCGAGTTGAACCCCCACGGTCTTCTGGCCGATGGGGGTTCTCCTGTCTCTGACGTCGGGACGTCAGCCGTAGTCACCCTTTCCCGCCGGGGACGCCTACCGCCAGGCCCGATGCGGCTGGACGGTCTCGCGGCCACCGCGGCACGCGTACGGACGCCGTCGCCCCACTACGGGCCGACGCCCGCGCTGGTCGGCTCGACGGTGGGGCCCTGGAGATCGTGCTGGGCGCGATCGGCCGAAGATCGAGACGGGTCTCCGGACCGGCGGGTCTGACTCCCCGCGAGACCCAGGTGCTCGTGCTGATCGCCACAGGAGCGTCCGCCAAGCAGGTTGCTCACATGCTCGGCATCGCACCCAAGACGGCAGCGACGCACATCGAGCGCATCTACGCCAAGATCGCCGTCACCAGCCGTGCTGCTGCGACGCGCTTCGCTATCCACCACGGCCTGATCGATCCCGTCTGCTGAAACTCGCTCCCGGGTTTGCGCATCCAGTCGTGCGGAGTCCGAGGTGGGTTGGTCGGGGCGGATCACGACCGTAGCCGTGTGCGTATGTAGCGAGTCGCCCCTCGGACACAGCAGAGAGCCCCCGCGGTCACCGACCGTGGGGGCTCTGTCGTCGTGAAGCGCTCCCCCGTTCCGATCGCCTCTGCCGCCGAGCTCGGCATCTGGTGGGCCGAAGTGCTCTCCGAGCCCAATTCACCCGAGCAGGCGTTGTCGTTGCTCTGGTTCGACTCCGCCGGCCACCGGCTCGGTCGCGTGCTCTCCATCTCAGGGGTGGCCCCGCGGCCCGACCGGAAGGTCACCGGCTTCGTGCGCCAGTTGCACGACACACTGGTCGGCGACTCCGGCGACCCGGCCCACCTCGCACTCGCGCTCTCCCGACGGGGCCGCCCCTCGGTTACGACGGCCGATCGCGAGTGGGTGAGCACACTGCAGGCGTCGCTCGACTCGGACGACGGATCGACCTGAAGTCCGCACGTGGCGACGAGCCGGTAGATCACAACTGTCGTCGCCCCGCCGGCCGGTCGCTTCGATCCCCACCGCGTCGCCCGGCGGGCTCCCGCAGCACTTCTTGACCGCGGTTCGTTGGATGTCCAGAATTGAGGTCATGACGACACAGTCACTGGCGGCAGTCAAGGCTCACTTCAGCCGGGTGATCGACGAGGTCGCGGGCACCCACGAACGAGTCACCGTCACCAAGAACGGCAGCCCGGTCGCCGTCATCCTGGCCGTGGAGGACTACGAGTCGCTGGTGGAGACGCTCGAGATCCTGTCGGACCCTCGGGCCCGGTCGGAGATCCGGCAGGCCGAGACCGAGATGGCCGCCGGGAAGGTCTACGACGAGTCGCAGGTGCGGGAGGCACTCGCGGCCCGCCGCCGGTGAGTGGTTCCAGGAGCTACACCGTCGTCCTCTCGGCCGCCGCCAAGCGAGCGATCGAACGGGACCTACCCGAACGGGTGGCCGTGGCGGTCGTCGATTTCCTGTACGGGCCGCTCGCCGCGGATCCCCACCGCGTCGGCAAACCGCTGCGCTTCGAACTCGACGGTTACTGGTCCGCGCGGCGAGGCCAGTACCGTGTCATCTACTCGATCCACGACGACGAGGTCCTCGTCCGGGTAGTGCGCATCTCCCACCGCGCCGACGCCTACGGTTGACCGGTCCATCCCCGGGGGTGGAGGCGTGTGCGTATGTAGCGTGTCGCCCCTCGGACACTGTCTGGTAGGCGGTTGCCCACCAGCATCGCTCACTCATGGGCCGCATCCGCACGCCGGATGCGGCCTTCGTTCGTCGGAGAGGTCCGAGCCCCGACGATCCGGGCGGCCGGGACCCCGCTCGCGGACCAGGCCGGTGTTGCAACGACGGGCTGAACCCAGGCAGTACTCGTCGCTGCGATTCACCGAGCATCTGGCCCTGGAAGGGATCGCCCCGTCGATCGGCTCGGTCGGTGACGCCTACGACAACGCGCTGATGGAGAGCGTGATCGGCCTGCTCGAGACCGAGTGCATCCGCGCTCCCGTCTTCCCGCCGGGCCCTACAAGACCGTCTCCGACGTGGAGTACGCCACCGCCGGCTAGGTCGACTTGTAGAACCACCGACGCCTGCACGGCACCCTGGGAATGATCATCCCGAACGAGGCCGAGCAGGCCCACTACGCTGCCCTCACCCTGCAGGAGCAGCACGTACGAGAGCGGCACGAAGGCCGGGGCGCTTCACTGGGGCGTCGGCTGCACCGATCGCAACACCTGCCAGCAAGCCGCGGCCGCCGGCCGAGTGCCTTAGGACATCCCGGGCAACCACTCACCCGCCTTCGCGCCGGTCATCCAGCCGACCCGCGACACCGGGACGCAGGCACTCGTCGTCGCAGCGCTGGCCTGCCTGGGCGGCTGACGCTGCACTGGCCACAGGCCCTGTCTCCGGTCACCCGCTCGCAGCGGAGCGTCACGTGAAATGGTTCTCATTGCGTCAGCGATGGGAGGCGGAATCAGTGAAATCACCGGTGCCCGACTATCTGACGGAGATCCTGGACGCCTGCGGCGACGACGCGGGCGCCCTGGCGGGCTACATCCCCGAGCTGGCGTCGGCCGACCCGGACCGGCTCGCCGTGTGCCTGTCGACGATCGACGGGATGCTCTACCGCGCCGGCGACAGCGACACTGAGTTTTCCATCCAGTCGATCTCGAAGCCGTTCGTCTACGCCCTGGCCCTGGCCGAGCACGGGCTGGACGACGTCCTGGAGCGGATCGGCGTGGAACCCAGCGGCGAGGCGTTCAACGAGCTGTCGTTGGAACGGGACTCGAGGCGGCCCCGGAATCCCATGATCAACGCCGGGGCGCTCACGGCGCACGCCTTGGTCGGCGACCCCGGGGACGACGTCGACACCCGAGTGGAGCGGGTCCGGCGACTGATGTCGGACTTCGCCGGCCGTGAACTGCACGTGGACCGGAAGATCTACGAGTCGGAGATGTCGCAGGCCTACCGCAATCTGGCCATCGCCAACATGCTCCGCAGCTACGGCGTGATCCCCCAGGATCCGCGGGACGTGGTCCGCGGATACACCCAGCAGTGCGCGATCTCGCTGACCACGAGCGATCTGGCGACCATGGCGGCCACGCTGGCCGCGGGTGGTGTGCAGCCGACCACCGGCAAGCAGGTCGTGCCGGTGAAGGTGGCCCGACAGGTGCTGAGCGTGATGATGAGCTGCGGCATGTACGACGCCGCCGGGGACTGGATGACCACGGTCGGGTTTCCGGCGAAGAGCGGCGTCTCCGGAGGCATCCTGGGGGCACTGCCCGGGCAGCTCGGGATGGCCATCTTTTCACCGAGGCTGGACTCCCACGGCAACAGCACGCGGGGGGTCCGGATCTGCACCCGCATGTCTGCCGACATGGGGCTGCACATCATGCAGGCCCCGGAGCCGGCGCGGTCGACGGTTCGACGGGACCGGACGCTCCGTGGGTCGGACGGCTCGCTCGCACGCGTGTGCAGCCTGCAGGGCTCGATGCAGTTCAGCAGCGTGGAACGGGTGCTGCGGACGGTGGTCGACGGCATTCCCGTCGCGGTGTTCGTCCTGGATCTTCGGCGGGTGTCGTCGGTGAACGACGTCGCTCGACGGATGCTCGCAGAGATGCTCCGCCGCCTGCAGCTGGACGGCGCCGAGGTGGCGCTGCTCGACCCGGACCACGTTCTACCCCTGTCCGAGCGGGCGGTCGTGCGGCTCCCGGAACGATGGAGCTCACTAGCGCCGCTGGAGGGCTACGAACGGGTCTGACCTCGCTGCGCCCGGACGTGCCCCGACCGGAAGCCGGGGGCCGGTTGCCAGACGGTCTTCTGGCCGCATCCTCGCCGCGGGCGATCCCGGCAGCCGGTGAGCCGCTGCGGGGTCCACCCGGGACGAGGCGGGGCACTTGCCCCCGGACGTGATCTGCGTCACCATCTCGGGACCCGTCCGGCATGGGAGTCCTGATGCGCCTGCGACGACGTACCGCCCTGTTCCTCACCTTCGGCACCGCGGCGGCACTCGCACTGCCGGCTGGACCGGCGGCCGCGCATCCAGGCGGCCACGGGCCCGGCGACGGTCCGAGGAGCGTGGAGTGCACCCCCGACGACACGGTGCACGTGCCGGGCGCTGAGCTCGCCGTCACGGCCTGCTTGCCGGACATCACCACCGCCGGGCTGCTCCAGGCACCCGCGGGCCAGTACACCGACCAGGCGGACTGGCTCTCTCTCCATGCGCCCGGCACGGCCAACCCCAGCGGTGTGCCGGGGCTGCAGGTCGACGGCTACTTCCCGGACACCTCGAGTTTCAACACCACCCACGGCTGGAACCACGACAGCCAGTTCGTGCTGCGCATCCCGCACGACTGGAAGGGCGGCCTGGTGGTGACCGGCGCGCCGGGCAACCGCAAGCAGTACGCCAACGACTTCCTGATCTCCGACTTCGTCCTCGCTCAGGGCTTCGCCTTCGCCTCCACGGACAAGGGCAACAACGGTCCCGACTTCTACCGGGACGGCGACCGGCCTGGCGACGCCGTGGCCGAGTGGCACGAGCGCGTGACCCAGCTCGCGATCGCTGCGCAGGGCGCGCTGCGCGAGCGCTTCGGCCACACGCCCGAGCGGACGTACATGGCCGGCATCAGCAACGGCGGCTACCTGGTGCGCTGGCAGCTGGAGAACCGCCCGAAGCTCTACGACGGCGGTGTCGACTGGGAGGGGACCCTGTTCACGCCGGACGGGCCCAACCTGTTCACCTACCTGCCCACGGCCGTGCGCTTCGTCCTGGGCCAAGCCGACGCGGAGGACATGTACGCCGCCGGCTTCGCCCGCGGGTCCGAGGCGCTGTGGCCGTACCACCAGCAGGTGTACTGGGGTCTGACGCAGAAGATCTACCGGGCCGAGTTCGACCCGGCGTACGACCCGGACTGCCCGGGGGCGACGGCGGGCACGACGCTGCCCGAGATCCTGGCGCCGTGCGCGAGTGACGCGGCCTACGACGCGTGGTTCGCCGACCCGGAGTCAGAGGCGGTGCACGACGCACTGGCTCGGATCAGCCTGACCGGCAAGATCAAGAAGCCGCTGCTGACCCTGCACGGGACGCTGGACACCCTGCTGCCGATCGGCACCGACAGCGACGTCTACGCCCAGATGGTCGCCGACGAGCACCGAAGCAAGCTGCACCGCTACTACCGGATAGAGGGCGGCAACCACGTCGACAGCCTGGTGGGGCTGGACCCGGACACCCTGCGCCCGATGCTGCCCTGCTTCCGGACCGCCTTCGACGCCCTCACCGCCTGGGTCGAGGACCGCCAGCAGCCGCCGGCGAGCACGACCGTGCCGCGCCCGGCCGGCAACGGCGCCGCCGACCCGGAGCTGTTGAACACCTGCTCGCTGAGCTCCGGTAGCTGACCCAGGTCTACCTGTCAGGCGCCGCGCCGGTGGCGCACGAGTCCGGGCACGACACCGTCACGTGACGGCGCCCCTGCTTCCGCCACGTGACCGCACCTCACCTCATCGGGCATGCACCGAGGGGCAGCCAGAGACCGGCTCAGGAGTCGGCCGAGGCGAGCGGCCCCCGGGTGTCCCACTCCCCCGTCCTCTCGCTCGGCGCCCCGCCGCCGCGGCGCCGGGTCCGAGCCGGTTCGAGCGGCTGACCGCCCGCTATGCCAGGCTCCAGTCCCCGTCCTCCCCCGGGACCATGTCGTTGCTGCGCTTCTCGCCGCGCTCCCGGTGGGGACCCCCTTGCCGCCGCACCGACCAGCTGAGAGGAACACCTGATGCAGACCGCTGAGCCAACGGATCTGTTCGACCTACGCATGAGCGAGGAAGCCCGGCCGCTCTACGACCGCGTCGTCCGGTTCCTCCAGGACGTGGTCGCGCCGATGCAGGAGGAGTACTTCCGGCTGGGCGAGGGACGCACCGACCCGTGGACGTACGCGCCGGGTCAGCTCGAGGCGCTCGACGCGGCCAAGACCAAGGCCAAGGAAGCCGGTCTGTGGAACTTCTTCCTCCCCGACTCCGAGGTCGGCGGCCTGACCAACCTCGACTACGCCTACATCGCCGTCGAGCTCGGCAAGTACCCGCTCGGCTCCGAGACGCTCAACTGCTCGGCCCCCGACACCGGCAACATGGAGGTGCTCGAACGCGTCGGGACGCCCGAGCAGAAGGCCCGGTGGCTCGAGCCGCTCCTCAACGGCGAGATCCGTTCCGCCTACGCCATGACCGAGCCCGACGTCGCCAGCTCGGACGCCAAGAACGTCCGGCTCGAGGCAGTGCGTGACGGCGACGAGTACGTCCTCAACGGCGAGAAGTACTACATCTCCGGCGCCGGCGACCCCCGCTGCAAGATCATGATCGTCATGTGCCAGACGGACCCGACCGCGCCGGCGCACGCGCAGCAGTCGCAGATCCTCGTGCCGATGGACACGCCCGGCGTCGAGGTGCTCGGCCCGATGCGCGTGTTCGGCCGCGACGACGCCCCCCACGGCCACATGCACATCCGGTTCACCGACGTGCGCGTGCCCGCCTCCAACATGCTGCTCGGCGAAGGCCGTGGCTTCGAGATCAGCCAGGTGCGCCTGGGCCCCGGGCGCATCCACCACTGCATGCGTGCCATCGGCCAGGGCGAGAAGGCCCTCGAACTGATGATCCGCCGGGGCAAGTTCCGGGAGGCGTTCGGCAAGCCCATCCTGAACCTCGGCAAGAACATGGAGACGGTGTCGCGGGCGCGGATCGAGCTCGATGCCTGCCGGCTGATGGTGCTGAAGGCCGCCAAGGCGATGGACGTGCTCGGCAACTCCGAGGCTCGCGTCTACGTCTCGGCGGTGAAGGCGATGGTGCCGGAGAAGGTGTGCCAGATCATCGACCAGGCCATCCAGATCCACGGCGCCACCGGGGTGTCGCAGTGGACGCCGCTGGCCGACATGTACACCAGCCAACGCACCCTCCGCCTGGCCGACGGACCCGACGAGGTGCACCACTTCGTCGTCGCCCGCCACGAGGCCGGTCGCTACGCCGAATCGGCCCCCGGTCGCTCCGAGTCCCGCGGTCAGGGCGTCTTCGCCGGCCCCTGAGCGAGCGACGCCCGCGAGCGGAGCGCGCCGGACGGGTCGGCAGACGCATCCGATGCGTCGTCCCCCGAGCCCACCAGCAAAGGGTCCGGTCACCGTGGTGACCGGGCCCTTTGTGCTCACCGTGGTCGCGGTCGCCCTCGGTGGTCCCGAACCGGCAACCGTGGAGGCGCCCCGACGTCATCGGCGTCTCCCGGGCGCAAGGGGGAGCGAGCGACAGCGACGACCACCTGAGCGACGACGCCCACGCCGCCACCCACGCCCGCTCCCCTGCTCCCGCCCGGCTCGGCGGCCGGGCCCATTCCACTGGACCAGGCGGCGCCCGCCGACGGCGGACCGGGATGGTGTCGCGGGAGGACCTGCCGGCGCGGAGGGGCACGTGGACCACCGGGAGGCAACCCCCCTGCTCTCATGTGCCACAGGCGTACTCCCAGTCACACGGGCCGCACCTCACGCTACGTACATGGTTACCGTCGCCAAAGTTACGAATCGGTTCTTGGCATGTCCGGAGGCTCCTGTGCGTCGTGTCCCGTCCACCCATCGCTCTGCGCGGGACACCGAGACGCTCTCCCGGGGTGGTCGTCACTCCAGACGGGCAACCGGCCCCCGAATGCGGTCGGTCATCGCCCTGGGCGCCGCGGCGACGGTCACGGCGCTCGGCCTGTGGCTGCCGACGACGACCGGAGGCGGCGAGCCGGGCTCGCCACAGCTGTCGTCCGCAGACGACTCGCGCCAACTCCCCTCCGGCGGCCGGGAGGTGACCTCGGGGGCAGCTCGGCTGGAACCGGGCCACGCATCGAGGCGCGATCGCTCCGGAGGGGAGACATCGCAGCGTCGGCTCGGTCCCAACGGCTATGCGGCGACCACCCCAGCCCCTCCTGGGGCCACCGCCTCCGCCGGCCCGGGCACGTCGACGAGCACGCCGGTCGCCGGCACCTCCCGCACCGGCACGTCCGCCGCGGGCAGCTCCCGCACCGAGACCTCCCCCGCCGGCACGTCCGCCGCGGGCAGCCCCCGCACCGGCACGTCTCCCGCTGGCAGCTCCCCCACCGGCACGCGTTCCGCCGGCACGTCCACGGCAGGCGCCGGCACGTCCGCCGCCGGCGCGTCGCCCGCCGGCTCACTCCGACCGCCGGCGGACATCGCGACCGACTGCTCCGCAGACGTGACTGCGCCCCTGACCCAGTGGGTCAACTCGCTCCCGGATCATTCGGCGGTCCTGTTCCCGCAGAACGGCTGCTACCTCGTGAACGGCTCCATCACCGTCACGCGGAAGACAGGGCTCACCATCGACGGGAACGGCTCCACGTTCAAGGCGACTCGCCCGGTCCCGTCTCCCGAGGAGAACCGGGCCCAATGGCACTTCGACTACGGCGCCGATCTCACCGTCAAGAACATGACCCTCGTCGGGATCCATCCCACCACCCAGCCGTACGACGGGGCATACGAGTACGACCACAACCTGTTCATCCGCGGCACCAAGGGCGTGACCGTGGATCGGATCGCCGCGAAGAACGCGTACGGCGACAACGTGGCGATCGCCCAGGGCCGGGACTGGACGACGATCCCGAGCGACATCACGATCTCGAATTCCGTCTTCGATGGCGCCGGTCGGATGGGGGTGTCGTGCGTGGCCTGCCAGAACGTCACGGTGGACCGCAACCAGATCTCCAATACGGCCATCTTCTCGTTCGACCTCGAGATCGAAGGTGACAACTGGCCCGGGAAGAACGTGCGCTTCACCAACAACGTGATCAGCGGAACTCTCGGGGGCGCGATGTTCTCGATCGGCGCGCCCGTGAACTGGAGCGGGGTCGACGTCTCGGACATCTACATCGCCGGCAACAAGATGACGACGTTCGCCAACGCATCGTTCGACTGCCTTCCTGCAATCAGCTTGGGATACTCGAAGTCGCACGTCAACGGCATCACCATCGAGAACAATGAGTTGAACTCCATCTCCGACGGCGTCCTCGTCAAGGATGCATCCGACGTCGTCGTGAGGAACAATGTCTTGAACTACAGGAGCGGGTGTGGCGGTACGGCGGGCGTGCATTTCGTCTCCGTGTCCGGCGGCCAGGCTTCCGGTAACACGACCTCCGGGTTCCCGACGCCTTTCAGGGAGGACAACGGCAGGTAGGACCGAGACCTGTCTGTCGGCTGCGGAAGGTCCCGGGACCGGCGCTTTCGCCCGGAAGCACAGGACCGTGGGGACGGACCCACTTGACCCACGCGCGCCGCGGCGCGACCGTGCTCGCACGCCACTGTGTCCGCGAGGGGGCGCCGTCGTGCAGACTCGATTCACGGCACTGGTCGGCTGTTCGGTCCCCATCCAGCAGCCGCCCATGGGAACGGTGTCGTCGCCAGACCTAGCGGTCGCGGTCGCGGATGCCGCAGGTGTCGGCACCGTCTCCGCGCTAGGCGTACCCGCCGAGACCTTCGTCCGCCGGTTGGACGCCATGCGTCGCCGAACGAGCCGCGTGCTGTCAGCCAACGTCCTCCTCGAGGACACCGACGCAGAGGTCATCGTCGCCGCCGCGGAACGGGTACGGGTGGTCGACTTCCCTTGGTTCGCCCCCTCGCCGCGGCTGGCGGATCTCGTTCACCGGGCGGGGGCGCTGGGCAGCTGGCAAGTCGGATTCGTGGACGAGGCACGCGCGGCGGCGGATGCCGGCTGCGACCTGGTCACCGCACAGGGCCGGGAAGCCGGGGGCCACGTCCGGGGAGACCGGTCGCTCCTGCCCCTGCTTCAGGAGGTTCTCGACGTGGCGGCAGACGTGAGCGGCGACCTGGTGGTCGCCCTCCGCTCCGGCCGCGTGCCCGCACGCCAATGAACGCGCACCGCCGCCGGGACCGAGGCAGGGCAGCGACCCGTCCTGTCGGCCCCCGCTGTGCTGCCGCCCCGCCAGACGACGGGGCTTCTCGGACGCGTGTGCGCAACGGGCACCGTGCCGTTGCGGTGACCGGCGGCTGCCTAGCCTCCCTGATCCCCGCCGGCGCCCTGACCGCCGTCCACCGGCCCGCTGCTGCACGGTCGGCAGTCGAACGGCATTCCCCGCGCGCGGAGCGAGGGGACGTGACTGGACCGCGGAAGGACAGCTAGTCATGCCAGAGACATCCGACGTCCTCGTTGTCGGGGGCAGCATCAGCGGCTGCGCAGCGGCGGTCCTCCTCGCCCGGCAGGGTCTCCGGGTCACGGTGCTCGAGCAGCACCGCAATCCAGACCACTACAAGCGCGCGTGCACGCACTACATCCAGCCCAGCGCCACGGCCATCTTCGAGAGGCTCGGACTCGTGCCGGAGCTGGAGGCAGCAGGTGCGGTCCCGAACAGCATCGACCTCTGGACCCGGTACGGATGGATCCGACCGCCCGACGAAGGGGTCCACGGTTACAGCATCCGACGCAGCGTCCTGGACCCCATTCTCCGGAAGGCGGCCGCTGGGACGCCGGGAGTCGAGCTCCGGCTCGGTGTCAAGGCGACGCAGCTCATCCGGGAGGGAGGTCGCGTACGGGGTGTCCGGGGCATGGACCACACCGGCGCAGAGCAGGAGTTCAGCAGCCACGTCGTGGTGGGTGCGGACGGGCGGCACTCCCCCGTGGCTTCGTGGGCCGGGGTGCCGGTGAAGGAGAAGAGGCACGGGCGTTTCATCTACTTCGCCTCGTTCGAGGACCTCGGTCTCACCCGCGCCTCACGATCCCTGATGTGGTTCACGGACCCCGACGTCGCATACGTCTTTCCCAATGACGGCGGGATCACCGTCCTCGCCGTCATGCTGACGACGGACAAGCTGGCCGATTTCCGCCGGGACATCGACGGCAGCTTCCGCCGCTTCTTCGCGCACCTTCCGGATGCACCCGATCTGGACCAGGCTCGGCGGGTGTCCGACTACGTCGGTGTTCCGCACTACCCGGACGTGAGCAGGAAAGCGGGAACACCAGGCCTCGCCCTGGTCGGTGACGCTGCCCTCACGACCGACTACCTGTGGGGGGTCGGTTGCGGTTGGGCGCTCGAATCCGCTGCGTGGCTCGCGGACGAGATGGGTCCGGTCCTGAGCCGACCAGCTCCCGGAACCGTGGACGTCGACCGCGCGCTCCAGCGATACGCCCGCAGGCACCACCATGCATTGGCCGCGCACCACTTCTTCATCGCCGATCTCGCGGGCGGACGGGTGCTGAATCCCCTCGAGCGCCTGATGTTCGCCGCCGCCGCGCACGACGAACAGCTGGCGTCGAGCCTGGCCCACTACGGGGGAAGGCTGGTGACGCCCTGGGCAGTTCCTGAGCCCCGCCAATATCGCCCGTAGCCTGCGTGTGCAGATCGGCGCCTCCAGGACGACACGAGCCAGCACCGGCGCCATCCGATAGGGACACGTAGGACCACTCCGGCCCGCCGACGCGCCGCCACGTCGCCGTCACGAGCCGCGCCTCGGAGCACCGGTTGCCGCCTGGGTGTCGTGGCGGGGTTCGGCGGCCAGAACCTCGCTCGGCACCGATTCGCGTGTGCGCTGGTCCGGTCGCTTGGCCGGCCTAGAACTGGACGCGGAATGAGGTGCAGAGCGGTTGCGGGGACGGCGATCCCGCGTGGAGGCTGCTGGTACGTCCACGTGAGAGGGGTGCGCCGTGCCGGCACCGACCGATGCCCAGCTGTTCGACCTCGGAGACCTGCACCTGCAGAGCGGCGCGACCCTGCGGGGGGCGCAACTGGCCTACACGACCTACGGCACGCTCAACGAGGACAAGTCGAACGTCATCGTCCATCCCACCTGGTTCAGTGCCTGGCACGACGCCAACGAGTGGTCGATCGGCCCGGGGCGGGCCTGTGATCCCGACAAGTACTTCATCGTCGTCCCGAACCAGCTCAACAACGGCCTGTCCACGTCACCGAGCAACACCCCACCGCCGTTCGACGGACCGCACTTCCCCGCGGTCACCTTCCACGACCAGATCGAGGCGCAGCACCGGCTGCTCACGCAGAAGTGGGGCATCGAGTCCGTCGAGCTCGTCCTGGGCTCGTCGATGGGAGCAGGTCAGACCTACCAGTGGGCGGTCAGCCACCCGGAGATGGTCAAGCGCGCTGCACCGATCGTCGGGTCGAGCCGGACGAGCGAGCACAATCAGGTCTTCCTGAAGAGCCTGCGCGCCGCGCTCAGCCTCGATCCCGCGTTCCGGGGCGGCAACTACTCCCCCGACGCGCTGCCCACCGAGGGGCTGCGCGCCTTCGCCCGCATCTACGCCGGGTGGGGGCTCTCGCAGGCCTTCTACTGGAATCGGGAGTACCGGGCAATGGGCTACTCCTCGCTCGAGGACTTCCTCGTCGGCTTCTGGGAGGGCTTCTGGCTCGACGACCGGGACCCGAACAACCTGCTGGCCATGCTGTGGACCTGGGAGAACGGCGATGTCGGACGGACGCCGGGGTTCGACGGCGACACCGAAGCCGCCCTGCGCTCCATCCGGTGCCCGGTGGTGGCCATGCCCGCCCGCACGGATCTCTACTTCCCGCCCGAGGACGAGCAGTGGGCCGCCCGGTTCATCCCGCAGGGCGAGGTCCGCGTCATCGACACCACGTGGGGTCACTTCGGCGGCCTGGGCCTCAACCCCGCCGACAACGACTTCATCGACGAGCAGCTGCGGGAGCTGCTCGGCCGGCCGGTGTGACCGGCGAGCCGGCCGGGCACCCGGCCGACGACGTCCGCGCTCAGCCGGACGACGGCGACCGCTCCTCCGCGAGGCGGTCGGCGAACAGCGGCGGCAGGTAGCGCAGCATCAGGGTCGACCACACCACGTGGGTGAGCATCGGCGCCTGGATTCCTCCGGTGATCCTGCGCTGCACCGCGAAGAGCAGGCCCATCGGGACGCTCGCCAGCACGAGCGCCGGGTTGCGGGTGGCCGTGGTGGCCAGGCCGTACACCGCGGTCGACGCCAGCACCGGCCGGTCCGCGCCCGCCGCCGCGTAGAGCGCGCCGCGGAAGAAGACCTCCTCGGCCACGCCGTTGGCCAGCGTGGTGGTGAGCACCAGTGGGTTCGACCCCTGGTCGGCGTAGCGGAGCACCGAGCCGATCGCCCGCTCCATCACCGGGATCCGCCGGGCGACCAGCGCCGCGGCGTAGAAGGCCCCGAAGGCGCCGACCCCCGAGACGACCGGCGTGAGCACCGGCCGGCGCAGCCGGTCCCCGGGCCCGAACATCCGTCCCAGGTGCAACGGCCCGGACGCCAGCCCCCCGACCACCCAGGTGCCGGCAACCCCGAGCGTCAGCCCGTAGAACCGTGGCGAGCCCGGCGGCGTCGACAGCGACACGCCCAGCAGAGACGCACCGGTCACCGCGACGGCGCCGGTGACCCGCCGGCGGCGGCGGAAGGCCGCGTCGCTCTCCCAGTGGTCGCGCGGGACGCTCCGCAGCAGCGGCCCGGCCGCCCGCTCGATCCTCGCCCGCAGCCCCCGGAGCGCGCCGCGGGTCACCGCCGCGCTCCGCGGCTCAGCCATCCGCCGCGCCGCTCCCCGACCTGCTGCCGGCGTTCCCGCGCCCGCTCGACGAGGGCGGTCATGACCATCTCGTCGTAGCCCATGGGCTCGAACGGGACGACCGAGCGGATGGCGTCGTCGGTGACGATGACCTCGATGGCCATCGAGTCGATCAGCGAGCGGCCGGTGGCGACGTCCACGTCGGTGACCAGGGCCAGCCAGCGCGAGGACAGCTGCGGGCTGAGCAGCGGCACGGGGACGACGAACAGGTGCCGGTTCTGGAGGTGGGCCACCCGGGTGAGCATCTGCAGGTAGCTGAGCACCTCCGGTCCGCCCACCTCGAACACCCGCCCCGCGGCCTGCGGTGCGTCGAGGACGCCCACCAGGTACCGGACGACGTCGGCGACCGCGATGGGCTGGGTCCGTGTGCTGACCCACCGGGGAGTGACCATGGCGGGCAGATGGGCCACCAGTTGGCGGGTCATCTCCCACGACACCCCGCCGTGGCCCACCACGATCCCCGCGCGCAGCACCGTCACCGGCAGACCGGTGCCGCCCAGGAGCCGCTCGACCTCGCGGCGGCTGCGCAGGTGCCGCGACAGCCGGTCGTCGTCCCGGCCGAGGCCGCCGAGGTAGACGATCCGGCCGACCCCCGCCGCGGCGGCAGCCCGGGCGAAGGCGCGCGCCGCGTCGGCGTCCTTGCGCTCGAAGTCCCGGTCGCCCAGGGAGTGCACGAGGTAGTAGGCGACCTCGCAGCCCTCGAGCGCCGCCCGCAACGATGCCTCGTCGCCGACGTCGCCCGACACGGGCGTGCCGGCCCGCCGGTAGCTCTCCGGGCGTCGGGTCATCGCCCGGACGTCGTGGCCCGCCTCGTCCAGCGCGGTGGCCAGCCGGCTGCCCACGAACCCCGACGCGCCCGTGACCAGGATCCTCACCGGCCCAGGGTGGCCCGGGGAAGCGGCGGGCGCGACCCGGACGCCGCCGAGGGACCGACGGGCTCCAGCCGCGCTGCACCGCCCGGCGGCCAGGGATGACACGATCGCCGGCGCCCGGGTGGTGGCCGGTGGCGAGCGGGTGCAGGTCGACGGGCTCGGTGGCACGACCTTCTACGCACCGACGCTGTTGGCCGACGTGACGCCGGAGATGCTCATCTCCCGCGAGGAGACCTTCGGCCCCATCGCCGCGGTCACCCCGTTCGACGACGAGGACGAGGTCGTCGCCCGGGCGAGCGACGCCGAGTACGGCCTCGCCGCGTACGTGTACACCAACGACCTGTCGACGGCGATCCGGGTCACCGAGAAGCTGCGCTTCGGGATGGTCGGGATCAACGACATCAACCCCACGTCCGCCGCCGCTCCGTTCGGCGGGGTCAAGGCCAGCGGGCTGGGCCGCGAGGGCGGGTACGAGGGCATCGACGAGTACCTCGACACCAAGCTCGTCGGCATCTCGATCTAGTCACCGCTCCCGGCCGCGGCGCGCTCAGGCCGCGGCGGCCCGCTCCAGGGCGCGTCTCGTGAGGAGCCGGGCCAGGTGCCGCCGGTACTCGGCGTCGGCGTGCATGTCGGCCCCTGGCGACGTCCCCTGGTCGGCGAGCTCGGCGGCCTCGGCGATCGATGCCCCGCCGGCGAGCGCCTCCTCGGTCGCCGTCGCGCGGAGCACGGTGCCCGCCATGTTGGCCAGCGCCACCCGTCCGTCGACCGCGGCCGCTGCCACGATCGGCCAGTCGTTCTCCCGCCGGGTGAACTTCTCGTAGGCCCATCCGGTGGAGCCGGTGCGCGGCACCCTCAGCTCGACGACCATCTCGTCGGGCGACATGGCCGTCTCGAAGAAGCCGGTCCAGAAGTCGGTCAGCGGCACCTCGCGGCGTCCACCGGGACCCTGCAGGACCACGGTGCCACCGAGGGCGAGCAGGGCGGTGGGCAGGTCGGACGCCGGGTCGCTGTGCGCCGTGGTGCCCCCGATCGTGCCGCGGTGCCGGACCTGCGGGTCGCCCACCCGGCCGGCGACGTGCGGCAGGATCGGCACCTCGGCCCGGGCGACGTCGTCGCGCTCCAGCTCGAAGTGGCGGGTGCACGCCCCGATCGCCACCTCGTCGCCCTCGACCCGCACGTAGGACAGGTCGGCGATCTGGCCGATGTCGATCAGCACGCTCGGGACGGCCAGCCGCAGCTTCATGAGCGGCAGCAGCGAGTGGCCACCGGCGAGCAGCTTGGCGTCCTCACCGTGCTCGGCCAGGGCGGCCAGCGCCTCGTCCACCGAGCGGACCTTCACGTAGTCGAACGACGACGGGATCACTCCCCCACCTCCTTGCTGCTCGGCGAGCCCTGAACCCGGGATGCTGCGCTCATCGACGTCGCGGACCCGGTCATGCCTGCGCCTCCTGGGCCTGCGGGACCTGGCCGGCGACCGGACCGGCCTGTGCTGCCACTCGGACGGCGCGGACGATGTTGTGGTAGCCGGTGCAGCGGCAGAGGTTGCCCTCCAGCCCCTCCCGGACCTCCCGGTCAGTGGGGTCGGGGTTGTCGGCCAGCACGCCGACGGCGGCCATCACCATGCCGGAGGTGCAGAAGCCGCACTGCAGCCCGTGCTCGGCCCGGAACGCCGCCTGCACGGGGTGCAGCTCGCCGTCCGGACCGGCCAGCCCCTCCAGGGTCGTGACCTGGGCCCCGTCGGTCTGGGCGGCCAGCACGGTGCAGCTCTTCACCGACAGCCCGTCGACGATGACGGTGCAGGCCCCGCAGGACGTGGTGTCGCAGCCGATGTTGGTGGCTGTCAGCCCGCAGGTCTCCCGGAGGTAGTGCGCGAGGAGCAACCGCGGCTCGACCTCGTCGGTGCGCTGCCTGCCGTTGACGGTGATCGAGACCTGCATCAGTTGCCTCCCTGCTGCGCCTGCTGGATCGCCCGGAACACCCGCATGGGGGTGGTGGGCATGTCGATGTGCCGGACGCCGAGATGGGCCACGGCGTCGATGACGGCGTTCTGCACCGCCGGGGTGGCGCCGATGGTTCCCGCTTCGCCGATGCCCTTGGCCCCCAGCGGGTTCATCGGCGTCGGAGTGGCCATGTCGACCAGCTCGAAGCTGGGCAGCTCGGTGGCCGAGATGAAGGGGTAGTCGGCCAGCGTCGAGGTGGTCGGGTTGCCGTCCTCGTCGTAGAGCACCTCCTCCAGCAGCGCCTGGGCGACGCCCTGGGCGTAGCCGCCGTGCCGCTGGCCCTCCGCGAGCAGCGGGTTGAGGATCGTGCCGGCGTCGTCGACGGCGATCAGCCGCGTGACCTCGGCCTTGCCGGACTCGACGTCCACCTCGGCCACCACCACGTGGGCTCCGAAGGGGAACGTCGGGGCGGCGGCGGTGAACCTCGTCTGCACCAGCAACTGCTCGTCGGCGGCCAGCTCGGCGAAGGTGACCACCGCCCCCGGGGTGCCCCGGACGGCGAGCCCGGCGAGGCCCAGGTCGACGACGAGGTCCGCGGGATCGACTTCCAGCTTCTGCGCGGCCCGCGCCCGGGCCAGGTCGATCAGCTCTCCGGCTGCCTGGTGCACCGCCGCCCCGCCCTGCTGCAGGCTGCGGGAGCCCATGGTGCCGCCGCCCTGCGGGACCCGGTCGGTGTCGCCGTGCACCACGGTGATCTTCTCGACGGGGATGCCGAGCTGGTCGCTGGCGATCATCGCCCACGCGGTGGCGTGCCCCTGGCCGTGCGGCGAGGTGCCGGTGAGGACCGTGGCCGTGCCGTCCGGGTGGACCTCGAGCCCGGCGGCCTCCCCCGTGCCGGCACCGTTGTCGGCCCCGGTGATCTCCACGTAGACCGACATCCCGATGCCCAGCTGGCGCACGTCGCCGCGCTCGCGCCGCCGGGCCTGCTCGGCCCGCAGCTCGGCGTAGCCGGCCGCCTCCAGCGCCTTGTCCAGGGCCACGACGTAGTCGCCGTTGTCGTAGACCGCCCCCATCGGCGTGGTGTGCGGCTCGCTGAAGGCCGGCAGCAGGTTCTTCCGGCGCACCTCGGCGGGGTCCATCCCGATCTCGGCGGCGAACCGGTCGACCGCCCGCTCCAGGGCCGCCGTCGCCTCGGGCCGCCCGGCGCCCCGGTAGGCGCCGATGGAGGTCGTCGTGGTCGCCAGAGCGCGCGCCTGGGCGTGGACCCGCGGGAAGCCGTAGACCCCCGGGGCCATCAGCATGGTGAACCTCGGCAGGGCCGTGCCGATTCGCGGATAGGCGCCGCAGTCCTGCTCCGCCACCAGGCTGTAGGCCTCGATGGTGCCGTCCCGGCGCCCGCCGATGGTGACCACCTGGTCCTGGGCCCGCCCGTGCAGCATGCCGATCAGGTTCTCCGACCGGCTCTCCGACCAGCGGACGGGCCGGCCGACGTGCCGGGCCATCCAGGCGACGAGGGCGTACTCCGGATCGGCACCGATCTTGGCCCCGAAACCGCCGCCGACGTCGGGGGTGATCAGGTGGATCAGGTCCGGGTCCATCTTCAGCCAGTCACCGAACTGACCCCGGGCCTGCTGGGCGCCCTGGTTGGTGCACCAGACGGTGACCCGGCCGTCGTCGCCCCAGGCGGCCGCGGCGGCCCGTGCTTCCAGCGGTACCGGGGCCACCCGCTGGTTGACCATCGGCTGGGTGACGACGACCTCGCAGCCGTCGAAGAAGTCCGCCGGCGCCGGTCCGCCGAAGCTGGCCATCACGTTGGTGCCCGCCTCGGGGAAGAGCAGCACCTCGTCCTTGGCCGCCTCGGCCGTGCCGATCACCGCGGGCAGCGGGTCGATGTCGACGGCGACCAGCTCGGCGGCGTCCTCGCCCTGATAGCGCTCCTCGGTGAGCACGACGGCGATCGGGTCGCCGACGAACCGGACCCGGTCCGACGCGAGCCACGGGCGCGTCATGGCCGGGTTGACGAAGGGGAACGGCGGTGGCAGCGGGATGAGGTCGGCGACGTCCTGCGCCGTCACGACCGCCACCACCCCGGGCGCCTCGAGGGCCGCGGAGGTGTCGACCGACAGCAACCGGCCGTGCGCGACGGTGGACCGCACGAACGTGGCATGGAGCGCTCCGGCGAGCCGCTCGTCGACGAGGTCATCGGTGTAGATCGCGCCCCGGGTGAGGAAGAGCGGATCCTCGGTGCGGACCACCCGGGTCCCCAGAATGCTCATGCGCCAGCCTTCCGTCGTCGCCAACGAGGACACTCAACCAGATCCTGTGGCGGTGACCACACATCTCGCGCCCGATGGAACACGGTCGGTCATGGAGGATGTCCCGCCAGTACGTGACACGGCTCGCGCCGTCGGGATGCCGCGGGCGACCGGAAGGCGGCCCGACACGCGCCACGGCCGCCGACCGGCTACGGCAGGTCCGTGCCGCGAAGCCGCTCCTGCTCGACCACCGCGGGAAGGTCCGCGAGCCGGTCGAGGCCCTGCAGCGGCCGCCGCATGCGGTGGTTGCCGGCCAGCCGGTCGCGGGTCCGGTCGAGGAAGGCCCAGTAGCCCGCGGTGTAGGGGCAGGCGTCCTCGCCGAGCCGCTTCTCCGGGTCGTAGCGGCAGCCGCCGCAGTAGTCGCTCATCCGGTCGATGTAGGCGCCGCCGGACGCGTAGGGCTTGGTGGCGAGCACCCCGCCGTCGGCGTGCAGGCTCATCTCGATGACGTTGGCGACCATCACCCACTCGTAGCCGTCCACGAAACTCTCGTGGAACCAGTCGGCCATCGCCGAGGGATCGATGCCGCGCTGCAGCGCGTAGTTGCCGAGCACCATCAGGCGCGGGATGTGGTGCACCCAGCCGTCCCGGCGCAGGTCGCCCAGGACGTCGGAGAGGCAGGCGGCGTCGACCGCGGTGTCGTCGAGGCCGGCCAGCCAGTCCGGCACCTCGCGGTGGGCGGCCAGGAAGTTCCGCTGCCGGAAGTCGCGGCCGAGGTGCCAGTACATGTGCCAGATGTAATCGCGCCAGCCCATGACCTGCCGGACGAAGCCCTCGACGCTGTTGAGCGGCAGCGGGTCGCCGTCGGCGACGGAGTCGCGGTAGCGCTGCTCGGCCCGGCCGACGACGTCGAGCGGGTCGAGCAGCCCGAGGTTGAGCGCGGGCGACAGCAGGGAGTGGGCCAGCCACCGCGACTCGCGCAACATCGCGTCCTCGTGCGGCCCGAACGCACCGAGGCGGGTGTCCAGGAAGTCGCCCAGCCGGCGCAGCGCCTCCCGGCGGGTCACCGGGAACAGCCGCGGACCGTCGTCCCCGACGAAGGACACGTCGCCGGCGGCCGCCCAGCGGTCCAGGTCGGCGCGCACCTCCGCGTCGATCTCGTCCTCCTCCGGCCACCACGCGGCGGGCGCCGGCGAGCGACCGTCGGCGGGCGGCGGCTGCCGGTTCTCGTCGTCGAGGTTCCAGCGGCCACCGACCGGGTGCGCGCCGTCCATGAGGACGTCGTGGCGCCGTCGGGCGTCGCGGTAGAAGTCCTCCATGAGCAGGCGCTGCCGCCCCCGGCCGGCAGCCCACGCCGCGAAGTCGGCCCGGGAGTTCACGAACCCGCGCGCGGAAGCCCGCGAGCTACGGGTTGCCGGGCCTCGGCGATTCCGGCGCGACAGCGCAGCGACGCCCCGGCTGAGCTCGTCCGACACCGGCCCTGCGCAGCAGGGCGTTGTCAGACGCCGGGAGGCCGGAGCACCATCTCGCTGCGGGGGTCACACGAACCACGTCTCACCCGGAGACACTCATGAAGCAGACCTCGAGCACGACATCCGCCGAGACAGAGGGACAGGCCCGGGCGCAGACGCTCGGGACGCTGACGATGGTGGCCGGAGCCCTGTTCGCTCTCGGCGCTCTGGTCAGCATGGCCGTCGAATGGGCCTGGCTCGCCATCCTCATCGGATTCCTCCTGCTGATCTACGTCGTCCCGCAACTGCACCGTGTGCAGTCGCCGGCCGATGGCTGGGCCGGCAGGGCGGGCAGCCTGCTGGTGGCTGCGGGCGCCGGGCTGGTCGTCGCCTTGGGCGCCGTCTTCCTCGTCCTGGAAGCAGTCGGCGATCCCGGCGAGCCCGCGTGGGCCGACGTGCTGTGGATGATCGGCTTCTTCGCATTCCTCATCGGCATCGTGCTCTTCGCTGTCGGCAGCGCCATCGGGAAGGTGCTCCCTCCCGGCGCCCCGTTGCTCATGCTCATCGGTCTCGTCGCCGCGGTAGCGATCGACATGGCCACCGGTGCCTTCTTCGAGGACGACGCGAGCACCACGGAATGGGGCTTCTACATCGGCGTCCCGTTGTTCGGGCTGGGCCTGGCATGGATGGGCTACGCCCTGAGGGACGCCTCGCCGAGGCCCCAGTCGGCGAACTGACCGACGTCGGGGGCCTGGCGGGTGCCGGTCCGGCAGACGGATTCCGCGGAGCTACCGGTCACGCCTGGCGCTGAGTGCCACGTGCCATCGGACAGCGCGCGCGTGTCCGCGCCGGGCCGACGGGTAGCGGGGGTGGATGCCGTCCGCGCCCGTGCCTCCCTCCGCCCCCGACGAGACCGTCGAGCTCGAGGCGGTGCTCGCCGAGGTCGCCGACCGATCGCGGCACCTCGCCGAGGAGGGCGAGGTCGAGGAGCAGCCCGAGGAGCTGCCCTCGGCCAAGTCCGCCCACTTCGCCCTGGCGCTCGCGGAGCTGGACGGGACGGAGCACGTGACCGGCGACGCCGATGTCGGCTTCGCGGTCCAGAGCGTGGTGAAGGTCTTCGCGCTCACGGCCGCCCTCCAGCTGGTGGGCGAGGACCTGTTCGACCGGGTGGGCCGCGAGCCGTCCGGCGACCCGTTCAACTCGCTGATCCAGCTCGAGCACGAGAAGGGGGTGCCGCGGAACCCGTTCATCAACGCCGGGGCACTGGTCATCTGCGACGTCCTGCTGGACGCAGCGGACGACCCGTTCGGCGCCGTCGCCGGCCTCCTCGGAGACCTGGTCGGCGAGGAGGCGGCGGTGAACAACACCGCGCTGGAGGCCGAGCGGGAGGGCAGTTCCCTCAACCGCGCCATGGGTCATCTGATGAGCTCGTTCGGGAATGTGCACCACCCCGTCGACGACGTCGTGGAGCTCTACGTCCGCCTCTGCTCCCTCACGGTCACCACGCGCACGCTGGCCCGCGCCGCCCGCTTCCTCGCCAACGACGGGGTCAACCCGCGGACCGGCGCGCCGGTGCTCTCCGAGCCCCTCGCCCGCCGGGTCAACGCGCTGATGCTGACCTGCGGCACCTACGACGCCGCGGGCCAGTTCGCCTACGACCTGGGGTTCCCGTGCAAGAGCGGGGTCGCCGGAGCGGTCATGGGCGACGTGACCGGGCGCTTCGGCGTGTGCGCGTGGTCGCCGCCGCTGGACGAAAAGGGCAACTCGCGAGCGGGACGGGCCGCGCTGCACCTGCTGTCGGAACGGCTCGACCTGTCGCTGCTGTGACCAACGGCGTCAGGCGCGTGCGGTGCGCGCCCGACGCCGCCTGCTCCCCCGGAAGACCTCGGGACCGTCAGGTACGCGCCGTCAGGCCCCGCCGCAGCTCGTCCATGGCCTGCGCGAGGCTGACCCGCGGCGCCCAGCCCCACGCCCGCGCGCGGTCGGTGCGGAGCTGCCCGGTCCAGGCCGGCTCGTCGGTCCACTCGGGCGCGACGCCGAGCGCGTCGGTCACCGTTCCGAGGTAGTCGCCCCAGGTCGCGGGCTCCCCCGCCACGATGACCGGCGTCGTGCTCCCGGCCACCGGACCCCGCTGCGGGTCGTCGGCGGTCGCGACGGCGCCCGTGGCGACGTCCGCGATCAAGGTCGCCAGGTCGTCGACGTGCACCCAGGGCCAGGTCTGCGCCGGATTGGCCCGGCGCTCCCCGTTCCGGACGGCCTGCGGTCGCAGCGTGTTCCAGACCGACGTGTCGCCGGCCCCCAGGATCGCCGGCGGGCGGACCAGCACGGTCGTGAGCCCGCCGATCTGCGCCAGCGCGGCGTCGGTGGCGTTCTTGGTGTCGGGGTAGTCGCCACTGCCCTCGGGGAGGAGAGCACCGTCCTCGGCCACGTCGCCGGTGCCGGCCGAGCGGTCGTAGACCCCGGCCGTGGACACGTGCACCAGCCGGGCGACGCCGGCGTCCCGGGCGGCCCGGGCGAGGACCGGTGTCCCCTCGGCGCCCACCCGGTGCTGCACCTCCCGGGGCGAGCCCATCGGGTGGACCGTCGTGACGACCGCGTCCGCGCCCCGGGTGACCGTCCGGGCGAAGTCCTCGTCGGCGAAGTCGCCGACGTGCTCGCTGACCCCGTCGAGCTCGGGCGCGCTGCCGGCGCGGCGGACGACGGCGCGCACCTGCGCCGACCGCTCGGCGAGGGCCCGGCACACCGCGGTGCCCACCAAGCCGTTCGCACCGGTCACCACGACGACGGGAGAGGAAGTGGCCATGCCGCCCACCCTGCCAGCGACCGCACGATGGCGCCCGCTGCGCGGGACCGCGCGGCGGCGGGGCGCTCCGGGGACCACCCGGCCGTGGGCAGGTCCGGGCGCTCGTCCGCGCCGACGCGTTGCGCTCCCAGTCCCTGGTGGAGACACCGGAATCCCGTACGAACCGGTGACGGGAATGCCGCCGCGGCGGCGCGGTGGGACGGTTGCGCCGGTGACGTGCCGCACCCGTCCCTGAGGCCCAGGAGCGTCGGTGGAGCTGCCGCGACTGCTGCTGGAGATGTCCGCGCTGCTCACGGTCGCCGTGCTGATGGGGCTGGTGGCCCGCCGGATGCGGGTGCCGCTGAGCGTCGTCCTCGTGGTGGTCGGCTTCCTGGCCGCCGCCGTGGGCCTCACGCCGGAGATGGGCCGGCTCGAGGGTGAGGCTTTCGAGGAGGTGGTGGTGGTCTTCATCTTCCTGCCGGTGCTGGTGTTCGCGGCCGCGCTGGGTATCGACCTGCGCGCCTTCGTCCGGAACCTCGGCGCCATCGTGGCCCTGGCGACCGTCGCCTTCCTCGAGTCCGCGGTGGTGGTAGGGCTGACCCTGCACTGGCTGCTCGGCACGGCGCTGGCGGTGGCCTTCCTCTTCGGCGCGTTGATCTCGGCCACCGCCCCGGTCGCCGTGGTGGCGGTGTTCCGGGAGGTCGGCGTCCCGCGCCGGCTCCTGGCGCTCGTGGAGGGGAGAGCCTGCTCAACGACGGTGTCGCGATCGTGCTCTTCGCGATCCTCGTCGAGGCGGCGACGGGCGGATCGGTGGGCGTTGCCGCCGGCGTCGTCGACTTCGTCGTCGTCTTCGGCGGCGGGGCGGTGACCGGCATCGTCCTCGGCCTGGCCGCTGCCGCCGTCCTGCCCTGGCTCGGCCGGCTGCCGGCAGCCGGGTTGTCGGTGGCGGCGGCCTACGGCTCCTTCGTCCTGGCCGACGCCGTCCTCGGGTTCCCCGGGGTCATGGTCACCGCGGCAGCCGGGATGGCGCTGGCGGGTCTCGCGCCCAGCCGCGCCTCCGCCGAGGTGCGCGAGATGTGGGAGGAGCTGTGGGAGGCGCTGGACTACGTCGCCAACGCGCTGCTGTTCCTCCTCATCGGCCTGGTCATCGGCCCGGCGCAGCTGCTCGACCACCTCGGCCCGATCGCGCTGGCCGCCGTCGTCGTTCTGGTCGCGCGCGCAGTGGCCGTGGTGCCGCTGGTCTGGCTGCTCGAACGGCTGGCCCACATCCCGCGGCTGGGCTGGCGCAACGAGGCCGTCCTCGTCTGGGGCGGGCTCCGCGGCGGCGTCGCGCTGGCGCTGGCGCTGGCCCTGCCGGAGGAACTGGCCGAGCGGGAGCTCCTCGTCGCCCTGACCGGCGGAGTGGTGCTGGCCACGCTCGTGCTCAACGCCACGTCCATCCGGTGGCTGGTGTCCCGGCTGGGCCTGGACCGGCCCAGCCGCGTGGACCGCTACCTCGTGGCGACCGCCCGCGTCTCGGCCATCGAGGCCGCGCGCAAGGAGATGGACGAGCTCGGGCTGGACCCCGATCCGCGGACCAGCGCCGACCTGGAGAGCCGCGAGCAGGCGGCGCACGAGGAGATGGCCGACCTGCAGGTGGCGGACGAGGAGGAGTACCGCATCATGGTCGGCCGGGGCCTGCACGTCGAACGCCGCACCTACCAGCGGCTCAGCGACGAGGGCCTCCTCCCCCCTGCCGTCACCCGGACGCTGCTGCACGAGGTGGACGACGAGATCGACGACTTGTCGCTGCATGCCGCGGGCCACCGGCTGGGCGCGACCCGCCGGGCTCCGTCCGGCCGCCTGGAGCGGGTCAGCCGGCGGGTGGCAGGCCTGCTCCCCGAACCGGCGGGGAGCGATCCCGACGAGCTCACCTACGCCGAGGCGACGGCCCGTCGGCTGGCGGCCCGCCGCACGGCGGACGCCCTCGAGCTCTTCGACGACCTACCGGCCATCCGGCGGGACACCGTCGCGCACGCGCGACGCACCTTCGCCGAGTGGGAGCAGCAGGCCGTCGCGGAGCTGGACGAGCTGGACACCCGCTCCGGGGAGGACGCCCGGGCCCTCCGCGTCCGGCAGGTGCACAGCCTCGCCACGGCGGCCTCCAGCCGGGAGCTCGTCGAGCTTGGTGGAGACCGGGCTGCTCCCCGAGCAGGTCCTGACCTCGACCGGAACGGCGCAGAGCGACCATCCCCGCTGACGGGTCCGTGTCCGGGAGGGTGGCGGGTCGGTCGAGCACGGGAGGAGGCGGCCCCGGGATCCGGGACCGCCTCCTCGGGCGCGCGATGTGCCGTGCGTCAGTGCGACGAGCAGGTGAGGTGGGCGAAGCCCTCCTGCGCCGCCTCGAACGGGTCGTACGACGGGTCCCCGAAGCGGGGGTCGTGCTCGACGACGTAGTACCGGGTGCTGCCGCCGGCCGCCCGGAAGATCGAGGAGAAGTCGATGTCCCCGCGCCCGACGATCTCGATCCGCCGGTCCAGCGCCTCGTTGAGATCCTTGACGTGGAAGAGCCGGATCCGGTTGCCGTACTGCTGGATGAGCTCGATCGGGTCGGCGCCGGCGAAGACCGCCCAGTACAGGTCGAGCTGCGACACGACGTGCCGCCGCTCGGTGTGCTGCATCAGGATGTCGAAAGCGGTGCGGTCACCGAACGTGGTCTCGAACTCCCAGTTGTGGTTGTGGACCATGAGCCACTGGCCGGCCCGGCGGGCCTGCGCACCGACCATGTCCAGGTACTCCGCGTAGGCGGTCCACTCCGCCTCGGTCGTGAGCTGCGGCGTGCCACCGGAGCCGAAGTACTTGACGCCCAGAACCCGGTTCTCCGCGAGGATCTGCCCGATGTCCGCCGGCTCGGCGTGCGTGCCGACGTCGACGTGCCGGCCCGAGGCCTTGAGCCCGTGCTCCCTGAGCAGCTCGGCGTACCGCTCGGCGGTGAACCCGCTCAGGGTGAACGGCTCGACGTTCCGGTAGCCCATCTCGCTGAGGCGGCGCAGCACCTCCACGTGGCGCGCCTGGGCGGCCGCGTCGGTGCCGAAGCCGATGTACTCGGCGAAGGTCCACAGCTGGATGGACACCGCCCTCGCCGGCACGGGCCGGTCGACGCAGTCGGAACTCCCCTTCCCCTCGGTGGTGGCCGGGGCTGCGCTCGCCGTGCCGACGAGCCCGAGGAACAGCACTGATGACAGGGCAGCGAACAACACGGCCCGCAGCGTGCGGCGCAGGCTTCTCGCCAGCTTCATGGGTTCCCCTCGAGTGGTGTGGCGGCGCGCGTCGTCCCACGCAGATCGCGGCATCGCCGTGCCGCGCGCCGCCACCGGCCGCACAGGCGTGCGGCGGCAGCAGCCCGCTCACCCGCGCTGAAATGCGAGCCAGGCCACAGAAGTTAGCAAGGGTTCCGCCCGTCCGGAAGCCGACGGTTCGTCGCCGACGGACACCCGTTGCGTAGCGGTCGATGACGGCGGTGGCGACCTTGTCCCTGTCGAAGGCGTTGACGTCGTCGAGGTCCGGCACGAGGTTGTCCGGAACGGGCCGCTGGCGCGTGAAGTCCTCGGCCGGAGCGCCCGGGGGCGGGCCGACCGGGGTGCTCCCGTGGATGGTCCGCGTGCCGGCGGTGTGCGTCACGGTTCGCCCTTCCTGCCCGGGCCCGCTCGTGGCTGCTGTGCACCGCGACGACGGGTCGCGGCTGCTCCGTGGTCCGGACGCCGGTGACGGCTCTCGGGGCCGATCGCATCCCGGCGGGTCGGACGGTCGTTCGTTCCGGTGCAGCGGTCGAGGGGCCGGCCCGCGCCCCGGGACCTCCCTCCGTGCGCGACTCCGCAGGACCGGGCGACGGCTCGGGAACCGCCGGACCGGGTGGCGACGTTCTCGAGGAAGCCGGCACACCGCCCTGGACGAGGAGCCCCATGACCACGCCGCTGCCGACCGGTTCCGCCGGCGCCCTGGACCTGCGGGCCGACGACGAGCTGTCGGTGCTGTTCTCGCTGGATCCCACGGTGCTCGCCGTCCTCGGTGGGGTGCTCGTCACGCTGCTGCTCATCGCCGCGCTCGCCGGGTGGCTGGTCCTCCGGCGGGTACGGCGCAGCCCGCTGGTGGCCCGGAGCCGGGAGCTCGCCGCGCGCGGCCGGGAACTGGGCATGCAGGGCGCCACCGCCGTCGCCGCGCGCCGGCTGCCGCCCGGGCAGCGGCGCACCTGCGCGGAGCTCCAGCTCGAGATCGCCCGCGCCCGTGATCGGCTGCGCCGCCAGGTGGCCGGCGCGCAGGCCGCCGGCGCGCACCTCGGTGAGGTACCGGACCTGCTGCCGTCGCTGGACGCCGAGGGCCGGCGGCTCGAGCAGCGCCTGCTGCAGTTCACGCTGGTTCCCGACCCGGACGACCGGGCCGCCCCGGAGCCGGCAGCCCGGGCCTACCTGGACACGGTCGCCGACGTCTGCGACGCGGTGCGCCAGGCGGAACAGGTGGCCGCGGCGGCCGGCACGCCGGTCACCGACGTCGCCGGCGCGGTCACCGCGCTGCGCGCGCACACCACCGCCTACCAGGAGCTCACCGCCCCGCCGGTCGCGCCTCCGCTGCCCTCGGTCCCGTCGCCGGAGGGGCCGGTGCGGCAGAGGACGCAGGGCTGATCGAACAGCCGGTGCGAGCCGCTGATCCGCGCACCGCAGGCTCCGGGATCAGGACTGCCAGCGCGCGCGCACGTCCTCGGCGAAGGCCGCGTACTCCCGGACCGGGAGGACCTCCTCGAGCGTGAGGTGGTGGCTCATCGGCAGGGCGCCCATCACGATCTGGTCCAGCTGGTCGTGCGACTCGACCTCCACGATGCCGATGACCCGGCGCTGCCCGGCGACCTTGTACAGGCTCTTGATGACGCCCGCCTCCATCGCACCGAGCGCCGCCTGGGTCTCCCGCTCCCACTCGTCCCAGAACTCGTCGCGGTCGAGCCGGGTGTGTTCGACGCGGAAGCTGACGTGGAACAGCATCGGGGCGCTCCTGGGGTCCGGCGGCGCCCGGGCCGGCGCCGCTGCAGTCGGGAACGGCCGACAGCGTGCCCGCACGTCGTCCGCCGGACAAGGCGTCGGAGCACCGAGCCGCCGGGCGAGCCGCTCGCGGGCACCGGTGCGGGGGGGGTGCGCGGACGCCGCCGACCTGGGTACGGTTGTGACCTCAGTCACAACGGCGTGTGGAGGTCGGACCATGACCGCGACCGAGCAGCGAACCGCCCCGGACCAGCGCAGCGACCCGTCCCGCCCGCAGCACGTCGATGTCCTCATCGTCGGGGCCGGCGTCTCGGGCATCGGCGCCGCCCACCACCTGCAGGAGCGCTTCCCCGAGAAGTCCTTCGTGCTCCTCGACGCGCAGGACAACCACGGCGGCACGTGGTGGACCCACCGGTACCCGGGCGTGCGGTCCGACAGCGACCTGTTCACCTACGGCTACCGGTTCAAGCCCTGGCGCGGCCCCTCCATCGCGGCGGGCGGGGAGATCCTGAACTACCTCGACGAGGTCATCGCCGAGGACGACCTGGCGCAGCACATCCGCTACCTGCACAAGGTGACCGCGGCCAGCTGGTCGACCGAGGACCGGCGGTGGACGGTGCAGGTCACCCGCACCGACACCGGGGAGGACCTGGAGTTCACCACCGACTTCCTGTGGATGTGCCAGGGCTACTACAACCACACCGAGCCCTACCAGCCCAGCTGGGAGGGCATGGACCGGTTCGAGGGCCGGGTCGTCCACCCCCAGAACTGGCCCGACGACCTCGACCTCACCGGGAAGCGCGTCGTCGTCATCGGCTCCGGCTCCACCGCAGCCACGCTCATCCCCGCCATCGCCCCGCAGGCGGCGCACGTGACCATGCTGCAGCGCTCGCCGTCGTACTTCCTGGCCCCGCCGCTCACGCACGAGCTCGCCATCACGCTGCGGCAGCTGGACATCCCGGAGGACTGGACCCACGAGATCCTCCGCCGCGCCTACACCGCCCAGTTCAACGAGCTGGCCCGGCTGGCGCACGAGGCGCCGGACGAGCTGCACACGTTCCTCATGGAGTCGATGAAGCCGCTGCTCCCGGAGGGCTTCGACGTCGAGAAGCACTTCACCCCGCGCTACCGCCCGTGGCAGCAGCGCATCGCGATCGTCCCGGAGGGCGACCTGTTCGCGGCGCTCCGGGAGGGGAAGGCCTCGATCGTCACCGACACCATCGAGACGTTCACCGAGAAGGGGATCCGGGTCAGCTCCGGGGAGGAGCTCGAGGCCGACGTCGTCGTCACCGCCACGGGCTTCAACCTCTCGGTGTTCGGCGACGTGGCCTTCACCGTGGACGGCGAGCCGGTGGACTTCACCGAACGCGTCACGTGGCGCGGCCTGATGATCACCGGCGTCCCCAACATGGCCTACGTCTTCGGCTACTTCCGGCACAGCTGGACGCTGCGCGTGGACCTCGTCAGCGATCTGGTGATCCGGTTGATGGAGAAGATGCGGCTCGAGGACGCGACCATGGTCGTCCCGGCCCTGCGGGACGAGGACGCCGGCATGCAGCTGCGCCCGTGGTCGGACCCGGAGAACTTCAACGCCGGCTACGTCCTGCGCTCGCAGCACGTGCTGTTCAAGCAGGGCGACCGCGAACCGTGGACGCACATGCTGGAGCACGCCGCGGAGATGGAGAGCCTTCCCAAGGCCGACCTCGACGACGGGTCGCTCCTCTTCCGGTGACGCCGTTCCGCAGTACCCAGCCATCCCCGGCCGGCGCCGTGCCCGCCGGGTCCCGACCAGGTGAGGAGTTCCCATGCCGCAGACGGCCGTCCGGACCGGAGTCACGCTGAACTACGAGATCAGCGGCGAGGGTGACCCGCTGCTGCTGATCATGGGGACGTCGGGGTCGATCCCGCTCTGGGGCGAGCTCGTCCCCCGGCTGGCCGAGCAGTACCGGGTGATCGCCTACGACAACCGGGGGCTGGGCGGCAGCGAGCGCGGCGACGGCGAGATCTCGGTGGCCTCCCTGGCCGAGGACGCCTCGGCGCTGCTCGAGGCGCTCGACGTCCCCCGCGCGCACGTCATGGGCTGGTCGCTCGGCTCCGCGATCCTGCAGGAGCTGGCCCTGGCCCATCCGGAGCAGGTCGCCACCGCGGTCATGTACGCCAGCTGGGGGCGGTGCGATGGTTTCCAGCGCTCGGTCCTCTCCGCGCTGCGGCATCCCTACGTCACGCGCGACATGGAGGCGGCCCTGGCCGCCGCCGGCCTCGCCTTCTCACCCCAGCTGCTCGACCACCCGGACTTCGAGCAGATGCTGGAGCCGATGCTGCCGGCGTTCCCGCAGAACGAGGAGCAGATGCAGGTCACGGTCGAGCAGTGGGACGCCGACCTCGTGCACGACACCCTCGACCGGCTGGGCCAGATCTCCGCACCCACCCTGGTGATCGTGGGCGAGCAGGACCTGCTGACCCCGCCCTGGCAGGCGAAGAAGGTCGCCAACGCGATCCCGGGCGCCCGGTTCGAGCTGCTGACCGGGCCGGGGTCGAGCCACGGGGTGCACATCGAGCGCCCCGAGGACGTCGTGCGCCTGGTGACCGGCTTCCTGAGCGAGCACACGCTGCTGCAGTCGAGCTGACCACCGCGGCGGCCGCGGCGGAACGGTGCGCCGTACGCCCCCGCCGGCCCCGTCGCGCGGGTCCACCGGTCGGTGGAGAGCGTGTCCCGCTCTCCACCGACCGCGCGGCTCAGCGGCTGCCACCACCGATCATGGGGTCGTCGCCGCGATCGACCGTGCCCTTCTCGGCGCCCTCCGTGGACGTTCCCGTGGTGTAGCGACCGGGATCCGACTCGTCGACCACCACGTCGTCCCGGACCTCGTCCGCGGGGGGCTGCGGAACCACGGCGACCCCTTCCGGCGGGCTCGGGCGCGCCTGCTCGTCGGGCCCCTTCTCCCCGCTCTTCGACGCCGCCGCGACGGCGCCCGCGGCAGCGGCCGCGACCCCGGCCACGGCGGCGGCGCCCGCGGCGACCGCCTTGCCCGACGTCCCGGCCTTGCCGCTGTCGCCCCGCGACGGGAAGGCGGCGTTCACCCCGGGCGTGCCGACGTCCTCGCCGGGGTTGATCGTCCCGCGCCATCCGCCGGTGGCGTAGCCCTCGCTCTCCACCAGCTCCTTGAACCGCCGCAGGTCGGACTCGACCTGCCGTTCCACGACGCCCAGCTTGTCGCCGGCCTTCTCCACGAGCCCTTCCGGCTCGTACTCCAGCGACAGGTGCACCAGGGTGGCGCCGGTGCCCACGGGCTGGAAGCGCACCGCCCCGGCGTTCGTCGCGCCTTCCGTCGCGGCCCACGCGACCTTCTGGTCGGGGATCTGCTCCAGGATGGTGGCGTCCCACTCCCGCCGGACGCCGGCGATCTCGGCCACCCAGTGCAGGCGCTGGTCGCCGTGCTGGCGGACCTCCTTGACCCCGCCCATGAAGTGCGGGAAGTCCTCGAACTGGGTCCACTGGTTGTAGGCGGTCGTCACCGGTACGTCGACCTGGATCGACTTCTCAGCCTTCGTCGTCATCGTTCGTCCTCCCATGGTGAGTTGCGTCACTCACCCACCCGCCTACCCGCGCACCGGCGTGCCGACGCGCCGCGGGGGCGAGTGATCCGGAGCGACCGCCAACCCCGGTGCGGCGGGCGGAGGTCAGATCGCGCGCCGGCGCTGCAGGTGGACGAAGGCGACCCAGCCCAGCGGCGCCGGCAGCCAGAAGGTGGCGGTGCGGAAGGCCAGCACCGCGGTGAGCGCCGAGGCCACCGGGACGCCGGTCGCGGTCAGGCCGCCGACCAGCGCCGCCTCCACCGCGCCGAGCCCGCCGGGCGTGGGGGCGACCGACCCCACCGTGGAGGCCACCAGGTAGACGCCGATCACCGTGGGCAGCGCCACCGAGGCGTCGAAGGCGCGCAGGGAGGCATCCAGCGCCAGCACGTACCCGGCGGTCTGCAGCAGGATGCCGCCGACCGCCGTCAGCAGCCGGCGTGGCTCGGTGGCCACCGCGAGCAGTTGCGGCAGCGACTGCCGGAGCAGTGGCTCGAGGCGGTCGCGCAACAGCCGCCGGACCGGCGCGACGGCGATCAGGAGCCCCACGACGGCGAGGGCGCCGAGCAGGACGACCAGCACGTCCCCGCTGGGCACGAGCGACAGCCGGGACGTCGACACACCGCTCGCCCAGCCGACGACGAGCAGCAGCAGGACGGTCACCGCCACCGTCGCCACCTGGCTCACCGCGACGGTGCCCGCGGCGCCCGCCACGGAGAGTCCGGAGCGCTGCAGGAAGCGGATGTTGAGGCCGACATGGCCGACGGTGGGCGGCGTCACGAGCGTCAGCCACGCCGTCGACACCTGCACCAGCGTCGTCCGGACCAGGGACAAGGCCATCGGCACGAACGCGAGCAGGGCGAGGGCCGCCCCGACGTAGGTCACCGCCGAGCCCCCGACCGCGACCAGCAGCCACAGCGGGTCGGCCGACCGCAGCTCGTCGACGATACTCACCCGGGACAGCTGCGAGGCCAGGAGGACGGCGGCGACCGTCGTCGCGATCACCGTGAGGACGGTGCGCACGGAGAAGCGCTCGAGGCGGGGGGCGGCGACCGCGGGGCCGTCCGGTCCGGCGAGTGCGCTGCGCAGGTCGTCGAGGACGTCGGTGCCGCGCACGGTCCTCCGCACCGACGGCGGGACGGCGACCGGCTGGAGCAGGGCCGCCAGCCGGGGCGGCACCGAGCCCCCGGTGTAGGCGGTCCGCAGCGCCGCTGCGGCAGGGCCGGGACCGACGACGGTGGCTCCGCCCACGAGCAGGGCCACGGCGTCCAGGTCGCGCTGCAGCTCGCCGGCCGCCGGCTGCGCCGCCCGCAGGTCGCGGAACCCGGCGCCGCCGTCCGGCCCCACGATGACGCAGTCGGGGGTGATCGCACCGTGCGCCAGCCCGACGTCGTGCAGCCGTCGCAGCGCCCCGAACGCCGCGGCCAGCCCCCGCTCACCCGGATCGCCGACCTCGGGCAGCGCCGTGCCGGACAGCGGGCGCTCCGCCAGCACGAGGGCGGGACCCACCGCCAGCAGCGCGAGGACGCCGGGGACGGGCACCCCGGCGGCGCCGGCCAGCGCCGCGCACGAGGCCTGCCGCTCCAGGTCGCCGCGCTGGCTCAGCGCCGGCCGGCCGACCACCGCGGCGCGGAAACGGAGCAGCCGCCGGGCGCGGCGCGCGAGCGGCACGCCCCGGCCGTCCGGGTCGACGACGGTGACGGAGACGGGACCGGTGGCGTCCGTACCGGTGAGGCGCAGCAGCCCAGCCGCCTGCTCGGTCACCTGCAGGTCGTCGACCGCGATCCCGGCGCGGGCGAGCGCGGCCCGGATCACCCCGTCGGGCGGGCGCGCGGGGGCCACGCCGATCCCCACGCGCACGGCCAGCCCGGCGACCGAGCCGAGCAGCACGGCGGCGGCGGCGCCGGGGAGCGTGAAGTTGTCGAGCGCCACCGCGCACACGAGCACGGTCGCGACGACCCACCGGGCCGGCTGGAGCCAGCGCCGCCGCCGCTGGAGGTCGACCCCCACCAGGAAGGCGAGCGAGGCCACCACCGGCACCAGGGCCGCATCGTCCGGCGGTGCGGTCAGGACGCCGGCGACGGCGCCGCCGGCCGCATCGCCGACCCGCTCCCCCACCGCGGCGAGGACGAGCCCGATCAGGGCGCCCGCGACCCCCTGAAGCAGCGCCGCCCGGCGCTGCCGCGCCGCGTCGACGGCCACCGTGAGGAGCACGCCGAGCAGCCCCAGCGACGCCACCACCGACACGACGGAGAAGACCGGACGGAGGGTGTCGCCGCCGACCGTCGGGAGGACGCCGGCGACGGCACGCACGGCGTCCGGGACCGCGACGGTGGCCAGCACGAGGAGAGCCAGACCGATCGCCCCGGCCCCGAGCCGGACGACGTCGGCCGGGCGGCGCACCCGCGACCCGGGCCCGGACGGCTGCGGCGCCTTTCCGCCGCCTACGATCACCGCGTCATCATCCCCGACCGGTCCGGCGGCACGGAGCAGCGGATCGGCCGGTCCCTCCCGCGGGGCGACGTCCGCTCCGGTCAGGCGCGCACCCGGGTCCACGGCCGCCGGCGGCGCGCGAAGAACCGCTCGACCCGGCGCCACCGGTTCGGCGTCTTCTCCGGGTCCATCGCCTCCGACTCGGCCAGCGCCCGGTCGGCCGGGCCCAGCTCCGGCGGCTCGAAGGGCACCAGCGAGCGGCCGGCCGGCCGGCGCAGCCGCTCGATGCCCTGCACGAGCGAACCGGTGCCGGCGACCGCGGCGGCGACGTCGTCCGGGGTGCAGCCGAGGTGCTCGGCGAGCAGGCGGTCCCGGAAACCGACGATGGTCGTGGCGAGCCGGTCGGCCCCGGGGCGCCCCTCCACCACCTCGATCGCCAGGTCGCACTCGGTGTCCAGGCCCATCGAGCGGTTGTTGAGATTGCCGGAGCCGATGCGCAGCAGGCGGTCGTCGACCACCGTGACCTTGGCGTGCACGTAGATGTGCTCGCGCTGCTCGGTCACCGGTGTGTAGATCCGGAACCGGTCGTGCACGTCGGCCTCCCGGACGATCTCCAGCACCCGGGCCCGCGCGGTGCCCATCGCCTTCTCCGACAGCCAGCCGTCGGCGGTCCACGGGTTGACCACGACCACGTCCGGGCCGTCGGGCTCGCGCAGCCGCTCGGCGATCGCCTCGGCGATCCGGCGGCTGGCGAAGTACTGGCTCTCCACGTAGATCGCGCGACGGGCCGCGGCGATGACGGCCAGCCACAGCAGCTCGATCTCGTGCACCAGCGGCAGACCGCCGTGCTCGGGCCGGGTGCGGGAGATCGCGACGTCGACGTCGGTGAGCAGCGGCTCCACGTCCTCGGGCCAGCACTCCCGCTCCTGACCGATCGGCTCCAGCCGCTCCCCGGTGCCGCTCTCCCACCGCTCGCGAGCGAGCTCGGCGACCGCGCGGGCGGCGGGGCCGGTCATGATGCTGGTCGCGTCGTGCCAGGGCCCGGTCAGCCGGCCCTCGGCGCGTCCGGCCGGCGGACGACGCCGGTGCGGGTTGCCGTCGGCGTGGTCGGAGGTGTCCCAGCGGTCGGCGGTGATGTCGATACCGCCGGCGAAGGCCAGGCAGTCGTCGACGACCACGATCTTCTGGTGGTGCGCACCGCCGACCGGGTGGTGGGTGTCGACGGCGAAGGTGAGCCGGTCGGGCGCGCGCCGGTCGAGGAGCACGATCGGCTTCAGCCCGCGGCCGAGCGCGCGCAGCATGCCGAGGTCCCACTGCAGGACGCCGATCTCCAGCCGCGGGTTCTCCCGCACCGCCCGCTCCAGGACGGCGCCGAGCTGGTCGTCCTCCGGCCGGCCGTCCCCGAGCGGATCGAGCCGGATGCGCGGGTCGAAGTCCCAGCCGATGAACAGCACCCGCTGCTCGGCGCGCAGCACGGCGCGCTTCAGGGTGGCGAAGTAGCCGGCCGCGTCGACGAAGATCGCGAAACGGGTGGCCCGCTCGATCCGCCAGCAGGTCTCGCCGGGGATCAGCAGCGGCGCACCGCGCTCCGGCCGGTCCTCGTCGGATGCCGGGCGCGCTGCGGGCAGCGTGATCCCCGGACCCGTATCGGGCTCCGTCGTGGCCTCGGCGCCGTCCATCACCTCCGCAGTATCCCCGCCGATGCCCCTGCACTCCCAGGGACTCCTGCACTGACGCCCGATCGTGGCAGGCCCGAGCCACCCCGCCCCGGCGGGGACTCCCCCGCCGGGGCGGCCGCGCACCCGGTCATCCGGTGGCGACGGCGATCCCCCCGCCGGCCTCGGCGACGTCGAGCACCAGCGCGGCGATCCGGTCCCGGTGCTCGTCGGCGCTGCCGAGCAGGACGGCGTCGGTGAAGGCGCGCTTGAAGTACAGGTGCGCCTGGTGCTCCCAGGTGAAGCCGATGCCCCCGTGCACCTGCACGGCGTCCTTGGCGATGCGGGTCGCCGCGGCCGAGCACACCGCCTGCGCCATCGACGCGGCCAGCGCGGGGTCGTCGCTGCCGTCCGGCACCGCCCATGCCGCGTGGTACGCGGCGGATCGGGCGTGCTCGACCTCCACCAGCATGTCGGCGAGCCGGTGCTTCACCGCCTGGAAGGAGCCGATCGGGCGGCCGAACTGCAGCCGCTGCGCGGCGTACGCGACGCCGAGGTCGAGCAGGTGCTGCGCGACGCCCACCTGCTCGGCGGCCAGCAGCACGGCGCCGACGGTCAGCGCGTGCGTGACGACCCGCGCGGACTCCTCCGGACCGGCGAGCAGCCGGGCCGGCGCGCCGGTCAGCCCGACCGTCGCCTGGCGTCGGGTCAGGTCCAGGGACGACAGCGGGGTGCGCGCCACACGAGGGGCGGTGGCGTCGACGACGAACAGCGCCGTTCCCCCGGGTGCGGTCGCGAGGACGAGCAGGTCGTCGGCGGTGCCGGCATCGACGACGCGCTCGACGGTCCCCGAGAGGGTCCACTCGTCCCCGGAAGCGACGGCCGCCACCGTGACCGCCTCCGCGGCGAGGCGTCCGGCCCGCTCCGGAACGGCGAACGCCGCGGTCCGGGACCCCGAGATCAGCGGCCCCAGGGTCTCGGTGCGCACCGGCCCGTCCGGTGCGGCGACCAGTGCGGGGATCGACAGCGCGACCGTGCCGTACACCGGCCCGCAGAACAGCGCCGCGCCCAGCTCCTCGACGACGATGGCGGCCTCGACGAGCCCGCCTCCCGCGCCACCGAGCTCCTCGGGCACGCCCAGCCCGAGGACGCCCAGGTCGGCCCCGAGCCGGCCCCACACCCGTGGGTCGACGGGGTGCGCGCTCTCCATGAGCCGCCGGACGGTCGCCTCGTCGGAGTGCTCGGTGCAGAACCGGCGCACGGCGGTGCGCAGTTCGCGGTGCTCGTCGGTGAACACGAACGGGGCGCCCTCGGCGGAGCCCGGTCCGGCCGGTGCGCGGTCAGCCACGGGGCACCTCTCGCCAGGGTCGTCCGGAGTCGGCGCGCAGATCGCCGGGCAGGCCCAGGATCCGCTCGCCGAGGATGTTGCGCAGCACCTCGGAGGTGCCGCCCTCGATGGTGTTGGCGCGGGAGCGCAGGAAGCGCTCCTGCACGGGCCCGCGGAAGTCGTCCTCCGGGGTGGTCGTCCGCAGCGCGTAGTCGCCGTAGAGGAGCCCCTCCGGCCCGAGCACGTCCATGCAGAACTCGTAGACCGCCTGGTTGAGCTCCGCGCCGACGAGCTTTCCGATCGCGCCCTCCGGTCCCGGGCCGCGGACCGTCGCGGTGGCGCGCGCCCGCTCGGAGGTGAGCCGCTGCGCCTCGGCGCGCAGCCACAGCCCGACGAGCCGGTCACGCAGGACCGGCGTGTGCCGGTCGGGACGTTGCGCCCACAGGGTGACGGCGTCGGCGATCGTGCCCGACCCGCGCCGGCTGCCGCTCGCGCCGATCGAGCTGCGCTCGTTCATGAGCGTGGTCATCGCGACCTGCCAGCCGGCCCCGACCGCACCGAGCCGATGGGCGTCGGGGACGTGGACGTCGTTGAGGTAGACCTCGTTGAACTCGGCCTGGCCGGTCATCTGGCGCAGCGGACGGGTCTCCACGCCCGCCGCCCGCATGTCGAGGACGAAGTAGGTGAGGCCCTTGTGCTTGGGCACGTCCGGGTCCGTGCGGGCGAGCAGCAGGGCCCAGTTGGCCCGGTGCGCGAGGCTGGTCCACACCTTCTGCCCGTTGACGATCCAGTCGTCGCCGTCGCGGACGGCGGAGGTGGCCAGCCCGGCCAGGTCGGAGCCGGCACCCGGTTCGGAGAACAGCTGGCACCAGATGTCCTCGGTGGTCGCCAGCGGGCGCAGCCACGCGCGCACGAGTTCCTCGCTCCGGGTGTGCTCGCGCAGCGTCGGGGCCGCCATGCCGTAGCCGATGGGATTGAGCCGGAACGGCGCGGGCGCGCCGGCCTCCTGCAGGATGCCGTCCGCCACGGCCTGCAGGCCCCGGGACACCCCGAGCCCACCCTGTCCCTCGGGGAAGTGGACCCAGGAGAGGCCGGCGTCGAAGACGGCGCCCAGGAGCTCCGTCACCGGGACCCGCCGTGGATCGTGTTCCTCGACGACCCGGCGCGCGGCCTCCGCGACCCGCGCCGAGTCGGCTTCAGCGCCCGAGACGGTTCCCATGCACGCCCCTTCCCCTGTCGTCGTCACCTCCGGGCACAGTAGCGAGCATCCCGGAGAAGCGGGCACCGAACCGCTGCGTGGCGAGCTCGAGGAGCCCGCCGCTCCGCTCAGCGCTCGAGATGAGTACGCGGAAGCGCCGGTCAGGCCAGCCCACCTCGGACCTCCTCCCACGGAGGCAGTTCCGGCGGGACGGCCCGATGGCGCGGCGACGCGGGGCCTCTCCGTCACCCGGGCGCCTGTGTGACGCGTTCCACATCGGAACAACCGCGCCCCGGCGATCGCGGCGAGCGTGGACGTCACCACGCCCGGCCGCCCAGGCCGGACAGCGCGACAGCGCGACAGCCCCAATGAAGGAGTTCCCGAGGTGACCGAGACCCCCACGATCGACCTGGACGCCGTCGTCATCGGTGCCGGCTTCGGCGGCATCTACATGCTCAAGAAGCTCCGCGACGAGCTGGGCCTCCGGGTCCGCGCCTTCGACCGGGCCGGCGGCGTCGGCGGCACCTGGTACTGGAACCGCTACCCCGGCGCGAAGTCGGACACGGAGACCTTCGTCTACCAGTACTCGTTCGACCGCGAGCTGCTGCAGGAGTGGCAGTGGAACACCCGTTACGTGGACCAGCCCGAGATCCTCGACTACCTGGAGCAGGTGGTCGACCGGCACGACCTGCGCAAGGACATCCAGCTGGACACCGGCGTCGACTCCCTCGTGTTCGACGAGGCGGCCGGCGTGTGGACCGTCGGCACGGACGACGGGCGGACCCTGACCGCCCGCTACGTCGTCTGCGCCGTCGGCCTGCTGTCGAAGATCAACGTCCCCGAGATCAAGGGGATCGATTCTTTCCGGGGCACGCTGGCGCACACCGGCGCGTGGCCGCAGGACCTGTCGCTCGAGGGAAAGCGGGTGGGGGTGATCGGCACCGGCTCGACCGGCACCCAATTCATCTGCGCCGCCGCGAAGGTCGCCGAGCACCTCACGGTCTTCCAGCGCTCGCCGCAGTACGTCGTGCCCTCCGGCAACGGCCCGGTCAGCGGGGAGTACGTCGCCGAGGTCAAGCGCGACTACGACCGGATCTGGGACCAGGTCAAGAACTCGATGGTGGCGTTCGGCTTCGAGGAGAGCACCGTGCCCGCGACCAGCGTGTCGGCGGAGGAGCAGCAGCGCGTGTTCCAGGAGAACTGGGACAAGGGCAACGGCTTCCGCTTCATGTTCGGCACGTTCTCCGACATCGCGGTGGACCCGGCGGCGAACGAGGCGGCCGCGGCGTTCATCCGGAGCAAGATCGCCGAGACCGTGGAGGACCCCGAGACCGCCCGCAAGCTGACCCCGACCGACCTCTACGCGAAGCGGCCGCTGTGCAACGAGGACTACTACGAGGTCTACAACCGCGAGAACGTGAGCCTGGTCAGCATCAAGGAGAACCCGATCACGGAGATCACGCCGCACGGGGTGCTCACCGAGGACGGCACGGAGCACGAGCTCGACGTGCTCGTCCTCGCCACCGGGTTCGACGCCGTCGACGGCAACTACGTGCGGATGGACATCCGGGGCCGCGGCGGGGAGACGATCCAGCGGCACTGGAAGGACGGGCCGACCAGCTACCTGGGCATCACCACCTCGTCCTTCCCGAACTTCTTCATGATCCTGGGGCCGAACGGGCCGTTCACCAACCTCCCGCCGAGCATCGAGACCGAGGTCGACTTCATCACCGAGCTGATCGGCGAGGCGGAGCGGCGCGGCGGCCTCGTCGAGCCCGCGCGCGCGGCCGAGGACGCCTGGACGGTGACCTGCCAGGAGATCGCCGACTCGACGCTGTTCCCCAAGGCCGACTCGTGGATCTTCGGCGCCAACGTGCCCGGCAAGAAGAACACCGTCATGTTCTTCATGGCCGGGCTCGGCGCCTACCGGGCGAAGCTGGCCGAGGTCAGGGCCGCCGACTACGACGGCTTCCTGATGCCCGAGACCGCCGCCCTGCCCGCCTGATCATGGGGCCGGGAGGGTCACGTCCCGTCGGGGACGTGACCCTCCCGGCGTCACCCGTCGATGTGGTGCTGCTGCATCTTGCGGTAGAGCGTGGTGCGGCCGATGCCCAGCACCTCCGCCGCCCGGCTGCGGTTCCCCTCGCACCGGCGGAGCGCGGTGAGGATGGCCGCCCGCTCCGCCGACTCCATCATCGACAGCTGCCGGCCGGCGGGGGCCTGCACGCGCGCCGGCAGATCGCCCGGTCGCACGGTGCCGCCCGGGTGCCGGCGGGCGAGGGACTCGACCAGGTGCCGCAGCTCGGCCAGGTTGCCCGGCCACGACCAGCGCATGAGCGCCTGCAGCGCCTCCGAGGAGAACCGGGTCCGCGCCGCCTCCCCCGGCAGCCCGGCCAGGATGCCGGCGACCAGCTCGGGGATCCGGCCGCGCAGTTCCCGCAGCGGCGGCAGCTCGACGACCGTGGCGACCTGCGCGAGCAGGTCCTGCACCGGCTCCGGTGCCGCGGCGAGCTGGACGGTGACCACCAGCGGTGCCGCACCGCCGGCGGCCCGCTCCGCGACCGCCTTGGCCCGGTTGACGTCCTCCGGAGCGAGGTCCTGCAGGTGCCGGAGGACGACGGCACGGCCCGCGTCGAGGGCGACGACGACCGGGCGGAACCACTCCGCCCCCGGCGCGGCCGTGGCGAGGTCGACGACCAGCGGGGCCGACTGCCCCGTCCGGGTGGCGAGCACGGCACGGGCGGTGTGCAGCTTGCCGGCACCCGGCCCGCCGTCGAGAGCGACGACCTCGCCGTGCCGGACGGCGGTGACCAGCTGCCGGTGCACCGCGACCACCGGGTGCACCGGCGCCCCCTCCACGGCCCGCCGCCGACGCCGGGCCGCCGCCTCGTCGGGCGCCTCCGCGGGGGCACCGGGCAGCACCCGGATGCAGTACGCCGCCCCCGCCGACGCCTCCCCGACCGGCTCGAGGACGACGTCGCGCCACCCCGCCTGCAGCGGCACGCGGGTGCGCACCGGACCGCGGGCCGGCGGCGCCTCGCTCAGGTGCGTCCACAGCAGCGCGTGCGACTCCGGCGTCAGGTGCGGCAGACCGGCGGTGTTCGCGAAGACGGTGCGCTCGTTGACCACGATCACCGGCTCGCCGCCGGCCTGGTCGGCGGCGAGGTAGGCGCGGATGAGCTGCTGCTCCCGGGCGCCCAGCATCGCGGTCAGGTTCGCCTCGATCTGCCGGCCGACGTCGCTGGTGATCGCGACCATCAGCGGGCTCGCCTCCTCGGCCTCGCAGGCGAGCGAGAAGCTGCCCAGGATGCGCCGGGTGAACGGCTCGTGGATCGGGGTCCCCGCGCAGGTCACCCGCTGGAGCAGGTCGTTGTAGTGCTCGCTGCCGCGCACCACGATCGCGCGGCGCTCCTCGATGACCGTGCCCAGCGCGTTCGTGCCGACCGAGCCCTCGGAGAAGTCGAAGCCCTCCGCCGCCGAGGCCCGGTCCAGGACGCTGAGCTGCCCGGAGCCGGGCGCGTGGCGCATGGCGATCTCGCCGCGCTCGTTGCTCACGAACATCGCCACCCGCACGTCGGCGAGGTGCTCGCTCAACCGGTCGAGCACCGGCGCCGCGGCCTCGCGCAACCGGGGGTCGAGCTGCACCGCCCCGCTGTAGCGGACGGATCCGGGAGCGGTGGGGACGGCCTCGCCGACACAGCGGCGCCAGCTGCGCTCGATGACCTCCGGAACCCCGCGGGTCGGCTCGGGGTGGGCCAGCAGTCCCTGCGCGAGCAGCTCCTCGCGCGCGGCACGGATCCGGTCGGCGTCCGGCGGTTCGTCACCGGGCCGGCGCCTGCGCGGAGAGCTCATCGGACCACCTCGTCGTGTCCCCGTGAACCTGTCGAGTGAAGCACCGGCGAGGGGCCCGCCGCGAGCGCGGCGGCCCCTCGCCGGCGCCGGGAGGAGGTCGGGCGTCAGCCCCGGTACCACCGGGCGACGGCGGCGATCTCCTCGTCGGCCTCCGGCGCGCGCCCGGCCAGGAACGGGAAGACGTGCTGCATCCCCGCGGCGACCGAGAGCGTCACGTCGACGCCGGCCGCACGGGCCCGGTCGGCCAGCCGGGTGGCGTTGTCCAGCAGCGACTCGGCGCCGCCGGCGTTGACGTAGAGCCGGGGGAAGCCGCTGAGATCGGCGTACAGCGGGTTGGCCAGCGGCGTCGTGGGGTCGACCGAGTCGCCGAGGACGCCGGCGATCATCCCGGCCAGCAGCTCGACGGTGATCAGCGCGTCCGTGGCGTCGTTGGTCTGCAGCGTCTCCCCCTTGTTCTCCATGTCCAGCCACGGGGAGAACGCGATGACCGACCCGGGCACGGGCTTGCCCTGGTCGCGGAGCGCGAGCGGGATGGCGACGGCGAGGTTGCCGCCGGCGGAGTCGCCGATGGTGGTCACGTCCTCCGGGCGGATCCCGCGGTCCAGGAGGGCGTCGAAGACGGCGACGCCGTCCTCCACCTGCGCCGGGTGCGGGTGCTCCGGGGCACGCCGGTAGTCGAGGACGAAGGACGTCACCCCCAGGGCCTTGGCGACGTGGCCGGCCAGCTTGCGGTGGCTGGCCGCCGAGCCGACGGCGAAGCCCCCGCCGTGGGTGTAGAGGAGCACCCGCGAGGTGTCCGCGCCGATCGGCAGCGTCCAGATGCCCGGTACGCCGCCGACGGTCTCCTCGCGGTAGGTGACGTCCTCGGGCTCGACCGTGGGCTGGTGCCACTCGTCGAAGATGGCGCGGAACAGCCGGGTGGTGATCCCCGGCGTCGTCGCCAGGATGCTCGACCAGTCGGCGTAGAGCCCGCGCAGGGCTTCGGCCTCGGTCGACGGCTGGCGGGTCTGGGCGGTGGCGGTCATCTCGGCACTCCTTCGTGCGGACCTCGATCGGGGACGCCGACCGGCCGTACGGCGCGGTGGGTGTGACGCCCCTCACCCTGGTCGGACGTCCCCGGCCGCGGGTGTACCGATCTGGAACAGGACAGGTTGCCACCGTCGCCGGCCGGGCCGCCCAGCCGCCGGTGTGGCCGGTCCGCGCGGCCGAGGGGCCGGGACCGGCTACCCCGCGCGGTGGAGCAGGCGGCGCAGCAGCCCCCGGGAGCGCGGCGGCACCGGGTCCGGGGCCGCGGGCCCGACCGCGGGCGCGGGCTCCCGTGGCGCCGGCCTCGTGGGGCCGGCGGCCGGGTGCGGCGCGGCCGGGTGGGTGAGGCGCTCGTGCGCGAAGTAGTGCTGCAGGACGTCGGGCGGGGACCGGTGGCCGCGGGACGCGACGTCGTGCCGCGCCTCCCACTCGGCCATCCGCTTCTCGGCCTCGGTCATCTGCAGGGGGTCGATGTCCCGCCGCATCCGGCTCGATGCCGACGGGCGCGGGGATCGGCTCTCGGTGCTCATCACGCCTCCTCGAGGCTGCGGTGGCACCCACGATCCCCGCTCCCGTCCCGCGGCGGCAGGGCGCAAGGTCCCGTCGTCCCGGATCCGGCTCAGCGGCTGCGGTACAGCCTCGTGGTCAGCGGGACGAACACCGCGGCCAGCGCGACCGCCACCGCCAGCGACACGCCGATCGCCACGCCGTCGGGCGCCCCGGCCATCAGCGACCGGGACGCGGTGGCCAGGACGGAGATCGGGTTGACGCCGACGAACGCCTCGAGCGGGCCCGGCAGCGTGGCCGGGTCGACGAAGACGTTGGACAGGAACGTCAGCGGGAAGATCGCCATGAAGCCGGCGTTCATCACCGCGTTCGGGGAGCGCATCAGCAGGCCGAGGACCGAGAAGACCCACGACAGGCCGAACGAGAAGACGACGACGAGCGCCAGCGCCGCGACCGCGCCGAGGACGCCGCCGTCCGGCCGGAAGCCCAGGGCGACGCCGACGACGATGATCACCGTCCCGGCGACCACGTAGCGGACGCTGTCGCCGAGCAACGAGCCCACCAGCGGCGCCGGCCGCCAGATCGGCAGGGAGCGGAAGCGGTCGACGACCCCCTTCGTCAGGTCGGTGTTCAGCGCGATCCCGGAGTACACGGTGGTGAACAGCACCGACATGACCAGCAGTCCGGGGAGCGTGTAGTCCAGGTACGCGCTGGTCGATCCAGCGATCGCGCCGCCGAACAGGTACGTGAACATCAGCAGGAACATCACCGGGGTGACCGTCACGTCCAGCAGCTGCTCGGGCACGTGCTTCACCTTCAGCATGCCGCGCCAACCGAACGCGAGCGCGGCCGACAGCGGCCCGGGACGGGACGGCCTCGGGGTGGAGGAGATGGCCCGGCGGACCGCCGCGGTGTCGGCGGAGCCGGGGGCCCTGGTCGTCGTGGTCATGACAGCTGCTCCTGCAGGGTGCCGGCGGACGGCGTCGTCTCCTCGGCGGCGTGGCCGGTGAGCGCCAGGAAGACCTCGTCGAGGCTGGGCTGCTGCAGGGTGAAGTGCGCCAGCCGGATGCCCGCCCGGGTGAGCTCGGCGACGGCGACCGCCGCCCGTCCGGCGTCCGCTCCGGTGGCCGACAGCGCCGCCGGCTCCGCAGCCAGCACGACCTGCCCCACCATGCGTTCCAGCAGCTCGGCGGCCTCGCCGCGCCGCGCGGGGTCGACGAGCCGCACGTGCAGGAACCCGGTGCCGACCGAGGCCTTGAGGTCCCCCGGCGTGCCCTCGGCGATGACCCGGCCTCGGTCGATGACGGCGATGCCGTCGGCGAGCTGGTCGGCCTCCTCGAGGTACTGGGTGCAGAGCAGGATCGTCGTCCCCTCGGCGACCAGCGCCCGCGCGATCTCCCAGACCTGGTTGCGCGACCGCGGGTCCAGGCCGGTCGTCGGCTCGTCGAGGAACATCAGCTGCGGGGTGACGACGATGCTCGCCGCGATGTCCAGCCGGCGGCGCATGCCACCCGAGTAGTGCTTGACCAGTCGCCCGGCGGCCTCGGCGATGTCGAAGGCGTGGAGCAGCTCGTCGGCGCGGTTCCTGGCGGCGGGCCGTGAGTAGCCGAGGAGGCGGCCGAGCAGCACGAGGTTCTCCCGGCCGGTCAGCTCCTCGTCGACCGAGGCCAGCTGGCCGGTGAGGCTGACCAGCTCGCGCACCGCGTCGGCCTCGGACACGATGTCGTGCCCGAGGACACGGGCAGTCCCCGCGTCCGGGGGGATCAGCGTGGCCAGCATGCGGATGGTGGTGGTCTTCCCGGCGCCGTTGGGGCCGAGGACCCCGTAGACGGTGCCGGCCGGCACGGCGAGATCCACCCCCGCGACGGCGCGCGTCCGCCCGAAGGACTTCCCGAGCCCGGTCGCGTCGATCGCGAGCGGGTGCTGAACGGTCATCGGCTTCCTCACGTCAGGGATCTGCACGAGCGTCTCTGCCGGGTCTGACCGAATGTGCGCCGCGGAGTCATCGGGCGCCAGGCATTTTCCGTGCGGGCCCGTCGACCGGTCCGGGTCGCCGGACCCCGGGTCGCCGGATTCCGGGTCGCCGACCGTCGGGGCCGGCGAGGCGTGCGGGTGCCGCCCGGCCGGGCAGGTGCGGTGCCCTGCCCGGCCGGACGGATGCCGTCAGAACGGCTGGTCGCCGGCGGACGACGTGCGCTGACCGGTGAGGTGCTCGGCGTAGGCGGGCAGGTCCAGCTGGCCGTTGCCGGACAGTCCGATGACCAGGACGCCGTCCTCCCCCGTGTCCGCACGCCGGCGCGCCTCGGCGACCGCCGCGGCGATCGCGTGGCAGGACTCCGGCGCCGGCACCAGGCCCTCGGTCCGGGCGAACAGCACGCCGGCGTCGAAGGCCTCCGCCTGCTCCACCGCCTGTGCGGTGATCAGGCCCAGCTCCACCGCGTGGCTGACCATCGGCGCCATGGCGTGGTACCGCAGCCCGCCGGCGTGGATCGGGTCGGGCACGAAGTCCCGGCCCAGGGTGTGCATCTTCATCAGCGGGGTCAGCCCGGCCACGTCACCGTGGTCGTACTCGTAGCGGCCCTGCGTGAGCGACGGGCACGCCGCCGGCTCCACCGCGAGCACTCGCGTCCCGGTACGGCCGGCGAGCTTCTCGCGGAGGAAGGGGAACGCCAGCCCGGCGAGGTTCGACCCGCCCCCGGCGCAGCCGAAGACGACGTCGGCCTGCTCCTCGCCGAACATCTCGAGCTGGCGCAGGGCCTCTTCACCGATGACCGTCTGGTGCAGCAGCACGTGGTTGAGCACGCTGCCCAGCGCGTACCGGGCCTCCGGGTCCGGCACCGCCGACTCCACCGCCTCGCTGACCGCCATGCCGAGGCTGCCGGTGGTGTCCGGGAAGCGCTGCAGGAACCCGCGCCCGGACTCGGTGAGATCCGACGGGCTGGGGTGGACGACCCCGCCGTAGGTCTCCATGAGCATGCGCCGGTAGGGCTTCCCGTCGTAGGAGGCCCGGACCTGCCACACCTCGCACTCGAGGCCGAACATCGTGCAGGCCAGGGAGAGCGCGCTGCCCCACTGCCCGGCCCCGGTCTCGGTGGTCAGCCGGCGGACACCTTCCGCAGCGTTGTAGTAGGCCTGGGCGACGGCGGTGTTCGGCTTGTGGCTGCCGACCGGACTGACGCCCTCGTACTTGTAGTAGATGCGGGCCGGCGTGCCCAGCGCCCGCTCGAGGCGGTGCGCCCGGTACAGCGGCGAGGGCCGCCACAGCCGGTAGACCTCACGGACCGGCTCCGGGATGGGGACGAACCGCTCGGTGGTCATCTCCTGCTCGATGAGCGCCGCGGGGAACAGCGGCGCCATGTCCGCGGCCGCGAGCGGCTGACCGGTGCCGGGGTGCAGGTGGGGCGGCATGGGCACCGGCAGATCGGCGGCCAGGTTGTACCAGTGCGTCGGCATGTCCGCGTCGGTCAGCACGGCCTTGGTCATCGACCCGACGTTCCGGTCGACGTCGGGGACATCGGTGCTCGTCACTTGCCTTCTCCTCGGGAGTACGGCCCACCGGCCGCCCGGGAGTTCCTCGGACCGTCCGGCGGGGTGGACGGTCCGAGCGCGCGTCAGCGAGCCGCGGTCGCCCTCGACGACCACGCCCACCAGCACGTGCCACGGCTCACGGGCGCGACTGTAGCGCGCCGCCACCGCTCTGCCGAGCGCTGCCGGCACGGGCCGCCCGTGCCCATCGGCCGGGGGTGAGGCCCTTCCAGCGCCGGAAGGCGTGCACGAAGCTCGACGCCTCCGCGTAGCCGAGGCGCTCGGCGACCTGCTCCACGCTCAGGCCCGCCGTCAGGAGCAGCTCCTCCGCAAGGTGCTCGCGGGTCTGGTCCAGGACGGCGCGGTAGCTCGTCCCCTCCTCGTCGAGATGGCGCCGGAGCGTCCGCACGCTCAGGTGGAGCGCGGCGGCCACCTCCTCCTGGCCGGGCATCCGCCACGGCTCGCCCAGCAGGACGTCGCGCACCCGGCCGCTGATCCCGTGCCGCGCGTGGCGCCGCTCGAGGAGCTCGCGGCACTGGGCCGCGCAGGAGGCCGCGGTCAGCGGAGCCGCGTGCGGCAGCGGTTCGTCGAGCAGGCCGGCGTCGAAGGCGAGGAGCGAGCGGGGCGCCCCGAAGGTGGGCCGCACGCCGAGGGCCGCCTCGTACGGCGCCGGGTCCGGCGGCGCCGGCATCCGCAGCGCGACGCGCCGGGGCACGACCGGCCGGCCGAGCGTCTCGCGCCAGATCTCCACCGTCGCCGACATGTCCCGCAGCAGCACGAACCGCCGCACCGGCTCGGGCAGGTCCAGGTCGTCGTAGAAGAGCGCCACCTCGCCGTCGCGCTCCTCCGCGCTGATCCGGGTCAGCGCGTACGTCAGGTCGAGGAAGCGCATGCCCACCTCGTGGCTCTCGCGGAACGTGCGGCTCGACAGCAGCGCGAACCCCCAGATCCCGTAGGTCGTCAGCCGGTAGCGGACGCCGGCCGCCAGGCCGAGGTGCTCCGGCAGCTCGGCGGTGATCGTGGCGATGAGGTGCGCCTCCTGGGCCGCGGTGATCTCCGCGGTGGGATCGCCCAGCGCCACCTCGGCGATGCCGGTGCCGTGCAGCGAGCGCGCCGGGGGCAGCCCGTGCTCCGCCGCGAACGCGCAGAGCAGCGCGACGCTGCCGGTGCCCCGGACGGAGGCGTGCACGGGATTGGCCGAATTCCTCAATATGTGACCGATTGTGTCATGGCTCACACAGTTCTGTCGCACCTACCGTCCGCCTCGACGCACACCGCGCAGGGGGAGGTCGGGCCATGACACTGCTGGAGCACGCCGCGACGACGGAGACGGGGACCGAGCACGTCGACGTCCTGATCGTCGGCGCCGGGATCTCGGGGATCGGCGCCGCGCACCACCTGCAGCAACAGTTCCCCGGCAAGTCCTTCGCCATCCTGGACGCGCTGGAGGATCGCGGCGGCACCTGGTGGACCCACCGCTACCCCGGCGTCCGGTCGGACAGCGACCTGTTCACCTTCGGCTACAAGTTCAAGCCGTGGCGCGGGGCGTCGATCGCCACGTCGGAGGAGATCCTCTCCTACCTCGACGAGGTGATCGACGAGGACGGGCTGAAGGAGCGGATCCGCTACCGACACCGGGTCACCGCCGCCAGCTGGTCGTCGGAGGACCGGCGCTGGACCGTCGAGGTCACCCGGGAGGACACCGGGGAGGACCTGCGCCTCACCACCGGCTTCCTCTGGATGTGCCAGGGCTACTACGACCACGGCCGGCCCTACCGGCCGCAGTGGGAGGGGATGGACCGGTTCGGCGGGCTCGTCGTCCACCCGCAGCAGTGGCCCGACGACCTGGATCTTTCCGGCAGGCGCGTGGTCGTGATCGGCTCCGGCGCGACGGCGGCGACGATCGTCCCGGCCATCGCGCAGACCGCCGGGCACGTGACGATGCTGCAGCGCTCGCCGACGTTCTTCTTCGCCCGGCCCAAGACCCACGAGCTGGCGGAGACCCTGCGGCTGCTGGACGTCCCGGACGAGTGGACGCACGAGATCCTGCGCCGGGCCTACATCGCGGAGGGCGACGAGATCACCCGCATGTCGTTCGAGTCCCCGGACGAGCTGCGCACCATGCTCCTCGACGCGATGCGCGAGCAGCTGCCCGAGGGCTTCGACATCGACCGGCACTTCAACCCCAGCTACCGGCCGTGGCAGCAGCGCCTCGCCCTGATCCCCGACGGCGACCTGTTCACCGCGCTGCGCGAGGGGACGGCCTCGGTGGTCACCGACACGATCGACGAGTTCACCGAGACGGGCATCCGGCTGGCCTCCGGCGAGGAGCTCCCCGCGGACGTCGTCGTCACCGCCACCGGCTTCGACCTCAGCGTCTTCGGCGGTGTCGCGTTCACCGTCGACGGCGAGCCGGTCGACTTCTCCGAGCGGGTCACCTGGCGCGGCGTCATGATCAGCGGCGTGCCGAACATGGCCTACGTCTTCGGGTACTTCCGGCACAGCTGGACGCTGCGCGCCGATCTGGTCAGCGAGTTCGTCTGCCGGCTGATGGCGCACGCGGACGAGCAGGGCGCCACCATGGTCGTCCCGGCGCTGCGGCCCGAGGACGCCGACATGCCGCTGCGGCCGTGGGCCGACCCGGAGAACTTCAACCCGGGCTACGTCATGCGCTCGATGCACCTCATGTTCAAGCAGGGCGACCGCGAGCCGTGGACGCACCTGCTCGAGTACGCCCAGGAGCGGACGGCGCTGCCCGCCGCGGACCTGGACGACAAGTCGCTGCTCTACAGCTGAGCCGCGAGCCAGCGTTCCACCGACGGTCCGCACCCGCGGCCCGTCGTCCTCCCTCCCAGACCCAGGAGATCTCCGTGCCGGTCGACCCGCACATCGCCGCGCTGCTGACCATGCTGGACGACGCCGGGATGCCGCCCATGTACGAGGGCAGCCCGGAAGCCGGGCGGGCGCTGTACCTCCAGCTGACCCACGGCGCCCGCACCCCGGAGCAGCTCGTCCCCGTGGCGAGCTCCGAGGACCGCACCGTGCCCGGCGCCACCGGCGACCTGAAGGCCCGCGTCTACCGGCCCGACGGCGAAGGCCCGTTCCCGACCGTCGTCTTCTTCCACGGCGGCGGCTGGGTGATCGGCGACCTCGACACCCACGACAACATGGCCCGGAACATCTGCCGGGGCAGCCGCGCGGTCGTCGTCGCGGTCGACTACCGGCTGGCGCCCGAGCACCCCTTCCCCGCCGCGGCGGACGACTCGCTGGCCGCGGCCCGCTGGGTCGCCGGTCACCTCGGTGAGCTGGGCGGCGACGACCGGCTGGCCGTCGCCGGCGACAGCGCCGGCGGGAACCTGGCCGCCGTCGTGTCCCAGGCGCTGCGCGACGACGGCACTCCCCTGGCCGGCCAGTTCCTCATCTACCCGGCCGTCGACGCCGAGGGCGAGTACCCCTCGCGCGTGGAGAACGCCAAGGGCTACTTCCTCGAGAAGGACACGATGGACTGGTTTTACGGGCACTACGCCGGCGCCTGGGAGGACGCGAAGGACGCGCGCCTCTCCCCGCTGCACGGCTCGGACCTCTCCGGTCTGCCGCCCGCGGTGATCGTCACCGCGGAGTACGACCCGCTGCGGGACGAGGGCGAGGCCTACGGCGAGGCGCTGCGGGCCGCCGGTGTCGAGGCCGACGTGCAGCGGTACGACGGGATGATCCACGGGTTCTTCGACATGGGCACCGTCTCCCCCGCCGCTCAGCAGGCGATCGAGGAGAGCTGCCGGCGGTTCGGCGCGCTGCTGCACGACTGATCGGTCCGCGTCGGGCCCCGTTCCGCCGACCCGGCGGGACGGGGCCGGCGCACGGCAGGGCCCGGCCGGGCGTCAGCCCCCGACGGTCGCCTGCAGGTCGTTGCGCGGGGCCACCCGGAGCGCGCGGAACGGCAGCCCTTCGGCACCGGGCTCGGTCCAGTCCACCTCGACCACCTGGCCCGCCCGGAGCGTCGCGGAGCCGGTCGTGCTGTGCTCGACCACGGCGCCGTCGGCCCAGCACCCGCCCGGCAGCTCCGGGGCCTCGATGATCGCGCCCTCCAGGCCCTCGTCCCACCGGACCACGGTGCCGAAGGTCGTGCCGCCACGAGTCATGCGCTCGAGGCTCCGCCGTCGCGTGGCCGGAAGCAAGCCGACGGCGCGCGGCGGGCGGGATCGACGGAGCCGTTGCGGGCGCCCGCCGCCGGGGGTGGGATGTGGCATGGCTGTGGCCCGGGACGATCGCCCTCCGGTGGGCACCAGGGACCGGCGAAACGGGAGCGGGGGGCACGACGCGGCGTCGCCCCGCGGGATCTCCGCCGCCGGCTGGCGGTCCCTGCTGCGACGGGTCGGCCGCCAACTGCTCAGCGACCGCCTCATGGTGCAGAGCGCCGGAGTGGCGTTCTTCGCCGTCCTGTCGATCGCCCCCGTGCTGGTGACGGCGGTGTCGATCTACGGCGTCGTGAACACCCCCGGGACGGCGCGCCAGCAGCTGACGGACATGGCGGACATGCTGCCCGACGACCTCGAGTCCATCGTGCTCGACCAGCTCACGTCCATCACCGCGGCGTCGGCCCAGGTGCTCACCTTCCGCGGCCTCACCGGCCTCGTCGTGGCGCTGTGGACGGCGACGACCGCGATGACCTACCTGATCGACGGGGTGGGCATCGCCTACCACCAGACGGACACCCGGGGCTTCCTGCGCCGGACGGGGATCGCCCTCGTGTTCGTCCTCGGCGGCGCGATGCTGCTCGCCGGGCTGATCGCTGCCGCGGGGACCGCCGGGGCCGCGCTCGCCGGCGCGCCCGGTCCCGTCCGTGCCGTGGCCTCGGTGCTGTCCTGGGTGGCGCTCGCCACCCTCATGGCCGTGGCGCTGGCCGTCCTCTACCGGTTCGCCCCCGACCGCACGCAGGCGCGGTGGCGGTGGATCTCGACGGGGTCGGTCCTCGCGACGGTCGTCTGGCTGGCGGCGACCATCGGCTTCTTCTCCTACGTGCAGAGCCTGGGGAACTACCAGTCGACCTACGGCTCGCTCGCCGGCGTGGCGATCAGCATGTTCTGGTTGTGGACCACGGTCCTCCTCGTCTTCCTCGGGGCCGCGGTCAACGCGGAGACCGAGCGGCAGACCGAGTGCGACTCGACGGTCGGTCCGGAGCGGCCGGTGGGCGACCGGGGCGCGGTCGTGGCGGACAGCACCCCGCCGTACCTGGGCGACTGACGGCTCCGGCGCTGCCGGCCCGGGGCCTGCCGCCGTCCCGGCTCGTGCCGGTCAGCCTGCGGCCGTCCGGACGACGGCGGCCAGCCGCTGTTCCGCGCCGGCGTCGACAGCGTTGACGAACCAGGCCGACTCGACGAGCGGGTCGGTCGTCGAGCGGTTCGCCTTTCGGTCAGCCCGAAGGACAGCAGCCCGTCGTCGTTGCGGAAGAACACCAGGACCGGGCCGCCGCGGGTGTAGCCGGGCCGGCCGTAGTAGAGCTTGGGCCGCAGCTCGGGGACGGCGTCCATCACCAGCGCGTGCAGTCGCTCGCCGATCCCCCGCTGCTCCTCGGGCCAGGCCGCGATCCTCTCCAGCAGCGCCGCCGCATCGTCCGCCTTCCTCGCCTTCGCCACGGTCGTCCCTCGTCCTCGTGCCGGTGGCCCGCCCGTGTCCCGGTGCCCCCCAGGACCACCCGGGGCGTCGTCGCTTCCCGGATCCTGACCGAGCCGACCGCTCCGCGGTAGCCTCCGGGCGCCGTTCGGCCACGACGTCGTCCGGGAGGGCAGCCGGCCCACCCGAACGTCCGGCATCTGCGAACGCGGGGACGGCACCGTCGAGGCCGGCGTCCACCAGGTGGTCCGGGACCCCCGCGGGGCCGTCCTGGACATCGCGGACGCCCGCCACGTCCACCCCCTTCGACGGGGACCTCGTGCGCCGCATGGACGTCGAGCCCTGGCCCCGGCCGCGTCGGTACCTGCGGGGGGCGGCACCGGCCCGGACGGGAAGGTGGTGGAGAGTCTGTCCGCACCGGAGACCGGACGGACGGCACGCGCGTGGCGTCCCCGAGCAGATGGCGAGCGGACCATGCACGAGACGGTGCCCACTGCCCCGGCGGGCGCGGCACGGCCGGGGACGAACTGGGCAGGGAACGTCGCCTACCGGGCGGCGCGGCTGCACCGGCCGACCGGCGTCGCCCAGCTCCAGGAGATCGTGGCCGGGAGCCGGCGGGTCAAGGTGCTCGGTTCCCGGCACTGCTTCAACGACATCGCCGACACCACCGCCGACCTGGTGACCCTCGACGGGCTCCCCCGGGACGTGGAGATCGAACGGTCCCCGGACGGGGTGGCCGGGATCGCCTGGGTGTCCGGGGGCGCGCGGTACAGCGAGCTGGTGCCGCGGCTGGCCGAGCGCGGCTGCGCCCTGCACAACCTCGCCTCGCTGCCGCACATCACGATCGCCGGCGCCACGGCCACCGGCACGCACGGTTCCGGCAACCGCAACGGCTCGCTGAGCACCGCCGTGGTAGGCCTGGAGATGGTCCGGTCCGACGGCGAGCTCGTGACCCTCGCGGCTGGGGACCCGGACCTTCCCGGCGCCGTCGTCCACCTCGGCGCGCTCGGTGCCGTGACCAGGATCGGCCTGCGGTTCCAGCCTGCCTTCCAGGTCCGGACCAACGTCTACGTCGGCCTCACCTGGAACCGGCTGTTCGCCGACTTCGACGAGGTGGCGGACGCGGCCTACAGCGTGAGCGTGTTCACCGACTGGCGCGAGGTGACCCAGGTGTGGGTCAAGGCGCGCACCGACGAGCACGACGTCGCGCCCGAGGATTTCTTCGGGGCCCGCTCCGCGACGGTGCCGACGCACATGCTGCCGGGCACGCCGGTCGAGAACCTCACCGACCAGCTGGGCCTGCCGGGCGAGTGGCACGAGCGGCTGCCGCACTTCCGCGCCGAGTTCACGCCCAGCAACGGTGACGAGCTGCAGAGCGAGTACTTCGTCCCCCGCCGGCACGCCCGGCACGCCTGTGACGCGCTGCGCGCCCTCGCGCCGAGGATCTCCCCGCTGCTCCGGGTCAGCGAGCTGCGCACCGTGGCAGCGGACGAGCTGTGGCTGAGCCCGGCGTACGGCGGCGACGTCCTGGCGCTGCACTTCACCTGGCTCCCGGAGGAGGCGCAGGTGCGCGCGCTGCTCCCCGAGATCGAAGCGGCGCTGCGTCCGTACGGCGGCCGGCCGCACTGGGGCAAGCTGTTCACCACCGGCGCCGGTGAGCTCGCCGAGCTCTACCCCCGGATGCCGGACTTCCGGGAGCTCGTCCGCCGGTCCGATCCGCGCGGGGCCTTCCGCAACGACTTCCTCGACCGGAGCATCGCCGCCTTCGGCTGACCGTGCCGGGCCAGCGCGATCACCGCCGGGCCAGGGGCGAGGTCTCCTCGGGGGGAGCCGCGCGCCGCTGCGGGGCCGCCGGCAGGAGCGCATCGATCAACCGGTCGTCGAGCATGCCGCGGTCGCCCGGGACGACGACGGTCGCCGTCCACTCCGACAGACCCGTGCCGCGGTACTCCTCGCCCGGCGCGGGACCCTCGACCCGCAACGTCGACCAGTCCGGATCGGCGCCGGCGGCCGCGGCCATCACCCGGAGCTGCCTCCGGAGACCGGCGGTGACCCGGGTCCGGTCGTCCGAGGGCAGGGCGGCTGCGGCGCGGTACATCACAAGATCGGCGGGTGCCCGGTCCGGCGGCGGGCTACACGGCCGCCGCCCCGTCGTGACCCGATCGGGTCATTCTCCCGGCCGGTCAGCCGGTGGACCGGTCCCGCGCGACCCCGAGGTGGTGCGCCGTGGCCTCGCCCAGGGAGACGGCGTCCACGGCGACCGTGACGATCGTGGCGCCCTCGGCGGCGTAGCCGGCCGCCTCCTCGCCGCTTCGGGCGTGCACTCCGACCGGCACCCCGGCCGCGCAGGCCCGCTCGATGATCGAGGAGAGGACGCCGCGCAGCTCGGCGCGGTGGCCGGCGCCGGTCAGCTGGAGGGACAGCGCGAGATCGGCCGGGCCGACGTAGACCCCGTCCAGCCGCTCCACGGACAGCATGGCGTCGAGATCGGCGAGCATGGCCGCCGACTCCACCATCACCACGATCAGCGGCTCGTCCGCTCCGCCGGTGAGCCGGCCGATGGACCGTCCACCACCGGGCGCGTACCGGCCGGCGGCGACGACCTCGCGGGCGTGGTCGGCGTCCCGGACGTTGGGCACGATGACGCCGCAGGCGCCCAGGTCCAGCGGCCGGCCGATGTCGGGGAAGAGTGCGCTCCGGGTGCGGACCAGCGGCACCGAGCCCCCGGCCGTGATGGCCGCCGCCACACCCGGCAGCTCGGCCTCCGCCGTGGACCCGTGCTGCAGGTCGACCACGACGAAGTCGGCGCCGGCGCGCGCCAGCACCTCGCCGGTCACCGCGCCGGGCAGCATGTTCCACAGCCCGTGGCACGGCTCGCCCTGCGCCCACCGCTGCCGCAGCCCGGCCTCACCGATCGCCATCCCGACCACCTCTCCGCCGACTGCCCACTGCAGCCCCTCCGATCCTGCGCGGACGGTGCTCCTACCGCGACGCGAGCGCGTCGGTCAGCAGGGTGACGAGCGCCTCCAGCTGCACGTCGGACGACGAGCCGATCTCCTCGTCGGACCCGTCGAGCGCCCGGGCGGCGAGCCCGGCCTTGCTGTCGATCAGCTCGGCGATCCGCGCGTCGATGGTCTGCGCGGCGATGATCCGCCAGGCGGTGACCGGCTCGGTCTGACCGATGCGGTGGCTGCGGTCGATCGCCTGGGTCTGCTCGGCGTCGGTCCAGGACAGCTCGGCGAGCACCAGGTTGGAGGCGACCTGAAGGTTCAGGCCCACGCCGGCCGCGGTCAGCGAGCACACCGCGACGGCGACGTCCGGATCCCTGACGAAGGCGTCGATGTTCTTCTGCCGCACCGACGGTGTCTGGTCGCCCCGGATCGAGGAGAACCGCACGCCCTGCCGGGTGAAGGTCTCCTCCGCGGCGTCCATGACGTCGACGTGCTTGGCGAAGAAGACGACCTTGCCAGCGCTGCGGGCCAGCTGCGCCGCGTAGTCCGCGGCGAGGCCGGCCTTGGCCCGGCCGATCCGCCGCATCATGCCGAAGACGTTCTCGCCGGCCGTGGCGCTGGTCGCCTCCTTCAGCTCCCAGCGGGCCACCTGGCGCACCAGGTCGGCGTCGATGCCCTCGACGACGGCGTCGGCCGAGCGGTTGGCCAGCGCGGTCTCGTAGCGCGCCACCATCCGGCGGGCGAGCTCCTGCTCCGCCGCCCGGATCGACCGGCCGGCCGCGCCGTCCAGCTCGACGGGGAGGTCGGCGATGCGCCGGGCGGGGATGTCGGCGGCCACGTCGACCTTGCGCCGGCGGACGATGCCCATGTCGACGACGCACCGGCGCGCGGTGGGGTAGAAGCCGGGGTCGGCGGGGGTCAGGCCGGCGTCCTCGAGCGCCTCCAGCAGCTCGCCGCGCGGCCCGGTCTCGTCGATCCAGCCGAGGAACTGCCAGCTGGCCCGGAAGTCGTCGATGTCGTTGATCAGCGGCGTGCCGGTGAGCGCCATGAGCAGCGGGCGCACGGTGCGGGACCGCAGGCGCTCGGCCAGCTCGAGCACGTTCCGCGACCGCTGCGAGGACTTGTTCTTGATGAAGTGCGCCTCGTCGACGACCATCCCGCGGAACCCGAAGTCGGCGATCCAGCCGGCGTGGCGGTCGAGCACCTCGTAGTTGACGACGACGATGTCGGCGAAGCCGTCGATCGTCTCGCCGTCGCCCTGCACGACGGTGGCCGGGCGGTGCGGGGTCCAGAGCCCGGCCTCCCGCGCCCAGTTGGTCTTGACGACGCTCGGCACCACCACCAGCAGCGGATAGGCGTCGGCTGCCTCGGCGGCGAGCAGCGCCTGCGCTGTCTTGCCCAGGCCGGGCTCGTCGGCGAGCAGGAACGTCCGGTGCCCGGCGGCGGCCGCGGCGACGAGCTGCGCCTGGTGCGGCATCAACTCCAGGCCCTTCGGCACGGGCAGCCAGGACGGCGTGGGCAGCGGCATGCACGCGGCGTCGCCGCTGCCGGCGCGCTCGAAGGAGCTGAGCAGCGGGCCGAGCAGCTCCCAGCCGGCCAGCCGGCGGGGCCGGGCGACGCGCTGCGGAGCGGCGGAGAAGTCGGGCGCCAGGAACGGGTTGGCCAGCTGCCGGGAGACCACCGACTGCGGCACGACCCGGCGCTCGGGAACGGCCGGCGCGAGGGCCTCGGGCTCCGGCGGCGGTGCCTCCTCGGGGGCCGGTTCGATGCCGGCGTCCTTCAGCAGCTCCCGACGGAGCGCCCGGGCCGCGTCGGTGGTGACGGCGTCCTCGGACAGCAGCGCCAGCAGCCCCGCCTCCCGCACGGCGGTCGTGGCCAGGATGGTGGCGACGCCGTCCAGGCGCTTGAGCTGCTCGGTCCGGTGCGCCTCGCTGCCGGTCGTCTCGTCCCGGACCCGGGCGCGCTCCTCGCGCAGCAGCAGGGCCACGGCCTGGAACTTCGTCCGCACGGACGGCGTCACGCGGCCGCGCTGGGCGGCGGCCTCCACCTCCCGGACGGTGCGGGCCAGCACGCCGATGACGTCACCGTCCCGGACGCGTCGCTGGCTCCGCGGCGCGGAACGGCGGGCTCCGGCCCCGGACTGGCCTCGTCGAGCCACGAACTCCTCCTTCACGTGCCGGCGCGGTCGCCACGGCCGGCCGCCCCTCGCGCTCCGCGGGGGCGCAGTCGAGATCTCGAGGAGAGCCAGGGTGGCCGCTCCGAGACGCGGGCCGGCCCCGCGGACCTGCACGGGACAGACATCCCGGGATCCGACGGGCCGCCCCGATGGTCGGCAGGCAGCCCCGGGCGGGGCGCCGGCCGCACCCACGACGCTACTCGACGTCGTCCACTCCCCGCCGCCCGCTCCGGCCCCGGAGCGTCGCACCCGGCGGCGGGGAGCCGCCCGGGCGGTGGAAAACTCCCGGCATGACCAGCGACGACGCCGTGACGACCTTCATCGAGCGAGTGCCCAAGTGCGAGCTCCACCTGCACATCGAGGGCACCCTGGAGGGCGAGCAGGTCTTCGACCTCGCCCGGCGCAACGGCATCGAGATGCCCTTCGCCGACGCCGCGGAGATGAAGCGGGAGAGCCCGTTCCACGACCTGACCAGCTTCCTGGTCGGCTACTACCGGAACATGCAGGTACTGGGTCACCGAGCAGGACTTCTACGACCTGGCGACCGCCTACTTCACCCGGGCCGCCGCCCAGAACGTCCGCTACGCGGAGATCTTCTTCGACCCGCAGGCGCACACCTCGCGCGGGGTGGAGTTCGGCACGGTCGTCCGCGGGCTGCGCCGGGCGATCGTGGACGCCCGCCGCACCCTGGACCTGCACGCCGAGCTGGTCATGTGCTTCCTGCGCGACTTCTCCGCTGAGTACGCGATGGCCACCCTGATGGAGTCGCTGCCGTACCGGGACTGGATCATCGGCGTCGGCCTCGACTCCGACGAGCGCGGCAACCCCCCGATCAAGTTCGACAAGGTCTTCGCCCGGGCCCGCGCCGAGGGCTACCTGTTGACCATGCACTGCGACCTGGACCAGCCGGGCACGCTGGACCACATCCGGCAGGCGCTGGACGTCATCGGGGTCGACCGGATCGACCACGGGGTCAACATCCTGGAGGACCCGGCGCTGCTCGCCGAGGTCGTGCAGCGCGGCATCGGCCTCACCGTCTGCCCCATCTCCAACGGGTTCGTCCGCGGCTCGGCCTGGGACGGCGCCACCAAGCGGCTGCTCGACGCCGGCGTCCAGGTCAGCGTGCACTCCGACGACCCGGCCTACTTCGACGGCTACGTCGCCGAGTGCTTCCGGCGGGTGCACCAGGAAACGCCGCTGACCCTGGACGAGGTGCGGACGCTGGCCCGCAACGCCTTCCTGACCGCCTGGCTGCCCGCCACCCTGCGCGCGCAGTTCCTCGCGGAGGTCGACGCCGCCCTCCCCGGCTGAGGCCGGCCGGCCGGCGACGCCGGAACAGCGACCGTCCGGGCTGCGCTGCAGCCGTCGTGACCGACGCGCAGCTCTCCCTGCTGGACCGGACCCGCACCCGGGCCGGGGAGCCCGACGCCGCGGCGCTCGACGGCGCCCTCGCCCGCGCCGTCGACACCGAGCGGCTGGGGTTCGACCGGTTCTGGGTGGCCGAGCACCACGGCGTGCCCGGGATCGCCGGCGCCGCCCCGGCGGTGCTGCTGGCCGCCGTCGCCGGCCGGACGGCGACCATCCGGCTCGGCTCGGCCGGCGTGATGCTGCCGCACCACCAGCCGCTCGTGGTCGCCGAGCAGTTCGCCACCCTGTCCGCCTTCGCGCCCGGCCGGGTCGACCTCGGGCTGGGCCGCTCCCCCGGCTTCACCGCGCCGATGCGCCGCGCGCTGCGGGAGACCGAGCGCGACTTCGCCGCCGACCTGGCCGAGCTGCGCGCGTTCCTCACCGGGACGGCGGAGATCACCGTCCGCCCGCAGCCGGCCGGCCCGGTACCGATGCACGTGCTGGCCACCGGGCGCGGCCTGGAGGTGGCCGCCGGGCTGGGGCTGCCGGTGATCGTCGGTGGCCCGCTGCTGGGCGTGGCCGGCGATCCCGAACCCGGGCTCGCCGCCCTGGCCGGCTACCGGCGCGGCTTCCGGCCGTCGGCGCAGCAGCCGGAGCCGCGGGTGGCGATCAGCCTGGACGTGCTCGTCGCCGACACGGCCGCCGAGGCCGCCGACCTGCTGCTGCCCGAGGCGTGGGCGATGGCCCGGGCCCGCACCACCGGGGCGTTCCCGGCCCTGGAGCCGGTCGCCGCCGTGCGGGCCGCCGACCGCACGCCGCGCCAGCAGCAGTACCTCGACCGGACCGCCGCCGCCGCGATCGCGGGCACCCCGGCGCAGGTGGCCGCGCGCCTCGCCGAGCTGCTCGACCGCACCGGGGCCGCGGAGCTGGTGGCCAGCAGCAGCACTTTCGACCGGGCGGCCCTGGCCGCCTCCGACGCGGCGCTGGCCGCGCTGTTCGGCCGCGCCACCGGCGACCTCGCGGCGACGGCGTCGTCGTCGGCCCGGCCCTGATCATGCCTCGCGCCGCTGGGTGGCCTCGATCCACTCGTCGATGGTCTGCCACCAGGAGTACAGCCACTCGGTCCGCTCGGCCTCGCCGCGCGGGACCTCGGCGGCCGGGACGAACCACCAGCGCAGGTGCAGGGTCTTGTCCACCGGCAGGTGCCGCCACAGGTCCCGCACGGTGCTCAGGTGCTCCAGCCCGGTGTGCGCGACGAAGACGACGTCGGCGTGCGGAGCCGCGCGCAGCGCCGCGGCCACCCCGGCCGGCCGCGGCGGCAGGACGTGCTGCATCGCCTCCGCCCGGCGCACCGCGTGCAGCAGCCCGCGGTCGCGCAGCCGCTGGATGGCCCGCACCCGGCGGCGGGGGGTGGAGTTCGCCCCCTCAGGGAAGATGAGCAGCGCGTCCTCCTCCCCCAGGTCTCGGGCGAGGTCCGCGATCGCCTCGGTCGCACCGGCTCCGGCGGTCACGAAGTGGTTGGGCAGCCGGTTGAGGTAGACGTCGACGAGCGGGTCCAGCTGCAGCACGTCCTTGAGCACGATCCGCGGCCGGCGCAGGTGGTCGCGGTCCATCAGCGTGTGGACCAGCAGGAACGAGTCACCGGGTCCGGCGTGCCGGGACAGCACCACCATCGCGTTCGTCGAGCCGGGCAGCCCGTCGTCCAGCGGCGACCACGACGCACCGTCGGTGACCAGCCGCAGCGCGAACAGCCGCCGCGCCGCGCGCATCAGCGCGTCCAGCAGCAGCCGCAGCACGGTGTAGTGGGCCGCCCGGTACGCCGCGGTGTGCGACCGGCGACCGAAACCGGCGAGCACCCACAGCGCGCCGGCGGCCGCGAGCCCGGCCACCTGCAGCGCCAGGTACACCAGCGCGAAGCAGAGCAGCCGCAGCGCCTGCCAGCGCCCCGGCAACCACGCGGAGGCGACGGCCGCCGCGAGGACGAGCACCGGCAGCAGCGCCACCGCCGCCACCAGGGCGGCGACGAGCAGGGGTCCGGTGAACCGGCGCACGCGCCGCGGTGGCAGCACCTCAGGCCCCGTTCCCGGGCGTGCCGACCCGGTCCAGGTGGTGCGCGGCCGCGGCGTACGCGCGGTCGATCCGGTCGGTCACCCCGGAGAAGTCGCGGTAGCGCAGGCTCCGCAGGTCACCGGCCGACGGCGCGGCCTGCTCGCCCGAGGGCAGCACGTGCACGGCCACGCCCTCGGGCAGCGCGGCGAGGTCAGCGGCGAACCGGTGCCGCCGCGCGATCTCGAAGGCGACCAGCGCGACCTCCCACGGCCTGGTCGGCGGACGCAGCGGGCGGTCGATCCGCCCGACGTGCAGCACGTAGATCGTGCCGGCTCCCAGCGCCACCGCCCGGCCGACCGGGATGCTGTGCACCAGCCCGCCGTCGAGGTAGTGCTCACCGTCGAGCTCCACCGGCGGCAGCAGCCCGGGCACCGCGCAGGACGCGAGCACCGCCTCGACCAGGCCCCCGTCGGTGAACCAGTGCTCCGCCGCCCGCTCGATGCTGGCGGCCACGCACTGGAAGGGCACCTGCAGCTCGCCGAAGGTGTGCACCGGCAGGTGCTCGGTGAGCAGGTCCCGCAGCGGCTCGCGGGCATGGACGTGCGTCCGCGTCCGCACCAGCGTGCCGACGCGGGTCAGCATCGACCCGGCGAACACGCCCCGGGAGGTGAGGTCCGCCCACACCGCACCGAGCCGCTCGACCCCGGCCGGCGTCGGATCGGCGGCGACGAGCGCCCCGTTGATGGCGCCGACCGACGTGCCCACGACCAGGTCCGGCCGGATCCCGCGCTCGAGCAGCGCCCGCAGCATGCCGACCTCGGCCGCGCCGAGCACTCCCCCGCCCCCGAGGACGAACGCCGTACCGCCGCGCCCGCCCGGCACTCCTGTCGCCGCCATGGGGTCATCGTGCCAACCCGCAGCCGCACGCGAGACGCTGCGCCGGGGACGCCGCGCTGGTTGACTGCCCGGATGGTCGAACCACTGCCGGAGCCCGCCCCGGAGATCGATCCGGACCAGCCGATCCCCGACGATCCCGGCGAGCTGCTGCCCGACACCCCCGAGACGCTCCCGCCCCCGCCCATCGAACCCACCCCGGACGATCCCGGCGGCGATCCGGGCGGCGTGCCCGAGCCGGCCTGACCCGGCGCCGGCGCACCGACGAGACAGGAGACGACACGCATGTGGGCCCAGCGGCTGAGCGGACCCTTCAGCTTCGAGCAGGTGGAGATCGACGCGCCGCGCGCCGACCAGCTCGCCGACGGCCAGGTGCTGCTCGCGCCCCGGGCCGGTGGCATCTGCGGCAGCGACCTGCCCTTCTTCAAGGGCGCGCCGTTCCTGCACGCCGCCAGCCGGGGGACCCCGACCTCGCCGGCCCCCGGCTTCCCGCTGCACGAGGTGGTCGGCGAGGTCGTCGGCAGCCGGCACCCGGCCCACGCGGCGGGCGACCTCGTCGTCGGCTGGGCGTCGTCGTTCGACGGGCTGGCCGAGCTGGTGGTGACCGACGGCGAGGGCCTGGCCGGCTACGACACCTCGATGGCGCCGACCACCGCGGTCATGCTGCAGCCGCTGGCCTGCGTGCTCTACGCCGTCGAGCAGCTCGGCGACGTGCGGGACCGGACCGTCGCGGTCATCGGGCAGGGGCCCATCGGGCTGCTGTTCAGCCATGCGCTCAAGCAGCGCGGCGCCCGGCACGTCATCGGGGTGGACCGGGTCGACCGCAGCGGCGCCGCGTCGACCTTCGGCGTGGACGAGACCGTCACCGCGAGCGCCAACCTGTGGGCGGCGACGCTGACCGAGGCCGACCGCCCCTCCGTCGTCGTCGAGGCCGTGGGCCACCAGGTGACGACGCTCCAGGACTGCCTGGAGTGCGCCGCCCCGGGCGGGCAGGTGCTCTATTTCGGCATCCCGGACGACCCGGTCTACCCGTTCGACATGCTGACGTTCCTGCGGAAGAACCTGGTGCTGCGGACGGGGATCACGCTCCAACGGCGCCGGGTGCTCCGGGACGCCGGCAGCTACCTCGCGGAGCACCCGGCCCTGCACGAGGCGTACGTGACCGACGTGCACCCGGTCGGCGACGTGCAGGCCGCGTTCGCCGCCGCCGTCCAGCCCCGGCCCGGCCAGTACAAGATCGCCCTCGACCTGGCCTGACCGCCGTCGGCGCCGCCGGGGCTCAGGCGGCGCCGACGTCCACGGTCGCGACCTCGATCCGGCCCGCACGCGGGCCCGGGCGCCAGCTCGGCGCCGTGCACACGAACAGCGTCCGGCCGTCGTCCCCGCCGAGCGCGCAGGCGTAGGACAGCGACCCGGTGCCCACGGCGACCCGGCCGGTCACCTCCCCGCCGTCCCGGACCCGGAGCACCTCGGGCGTGCGGGCGGTGGCGACCCACACCTGGCCCTCGGCGTCCAGGCAGATCCCGTCGGGGGCGATGCCGGGGAGCTCGGCGAAGACCCGCCGGCCGGAGAGCGCGCCGTCCGTGGCGACGTCGAAGGCGGTGAGCCGGGCCGCGTAGGTCTCGGCGACCACGAGGGTGCGGCCGTCCGGGCTCAGCACCATCCCGTTGGGGAAGACCACGTCCTCGGCGGCCACGGCGACCGAGCCGTCGGGATCCACCCGCAGCAGGGCCGTCGGCTCCGGCGCGGCGCCGGCCTCGAGGTCGAAGCCGAAGCTGCTGACGTAGGCCCGCCCGGCGGCGTCCACCAGCAGGTCGTTGGCCCGGAAGCGGGTCGACCCGGTGAGGTCGCCGTGCAGCCGGGGCCCGCCCTCGCCCACCCGCAGCAGGGCCCGCCGCACCATCGAGACCACCAGCAGGTCGCCGCCGGGCAGCCAGCCCAGCCCGGACGGGCTGTCGTCCAGCTCGAGGGCCACGTCCAGCTCGCCGTCCGGCGTGAGCCGGCGCACCACGCGGTCGTGGAAGTCGGAGAACCACAGCCGCCCCTCGTGCCAGCGGGGGCCTTCCGGGAAGCCGAGGTCGTCGGCGAGGACGGTGGTCGTCGTCAGAGCGGTCACCGGCCGGACGGTAACGCCGGGCTCACCCGGCGGGGGTGTCCCGGGCCGGCTCGGCGGGCCGGGACAGCCGCCCCATCAGGAAGAACTCCGGGTTGGGGGTGATCGCCGCGAAGTGCGCCAGCCGGTTGGACAGGGCGAAGAACGAGGTGATCATCCCGACGTCCCAGACATCGTCCTCGGTGAGGCCGTGCTCGGCCAGCCCGGCCAGGTCCTCCTGGGTGACGGCGGCCGGGTCGGCGGCCAGCCGGGTGGCGACCGCGAGCACCGCGTGCATGCGCGGCGAGAGCGGGGCCTTGCGCCAGTCGACGGCGACGTGGTCGGCGATGTGCGGATCCTTCGTGCGGATGCGCGCGACCGCACCGTGCGCGACGACGCAGTACAGGCAGTCGTTGCCGGCGCTGGTCGCGACCACGATCAGTTCCCGGTCGGCCTTCGACAGCCCCGGGGTCTCCTTGTCCATCAGCGCGTCGTGCATCGCGAAGAACGCCCGGGCCTCGTCCGGCCGCCAGGCCAGCGCGGCGAAGACGTTGGGCAGGAAGCCGGACTTCTCCTGGACCTCCGCGTAGCGCTCGGCGAGGTCGGCCGGCAGCTCGCCCGCCGGCCGGAGGGGGAAGCGGCTGATCGGTGTCTCGGTCACCGCCCCACTCTCGCAGCGGCGCCCCCGGCGCGCACCGTCCCGTCGCGCCCCGACGTGCGGGCACCTCCCGCCCGTGGTGACCTTGACGGCAGGAGCGGCACCCCGCACCGGCCTCGCGCCCGGGGCGCCGGCGGACCGGGGGGGTGGCGTGCGACGGGTCCATCTGGTGGCGACGGGCGGCACCATCGCCAGCCGGCGCAGCCCCGACGGCCTCGCGGCCACGACGCCCGCGGCCGAGCTGCTCGCCGCGGCGGGCTGCCCCGACGGGGTCGAGGTCACGGTCGGCGACCTGACCACCGTCGGCAGCTACGCGCTGTCGGGAGCCGACCTCCGGCAGCTGGTCGCGGAGGTGCGCCGGTGCCTGACCGACGACGTCGACGGCGTCGTCGTCACGCACGGCACCGACACCATGGAGGAGTCGGCGTACCTGGCCGATCTGGTCCACGACGATCCGCGGCCGGTGGTGTTCACCGGTGCCCAGCGCCCGTTCGACTCCCCCGCTCCGGACGGCCCCGGCAACCTGGACGCCGCCCTGCGCGTGGCCGCCGCCCCGGCCGCCCGGGACCTGGGCGTGCTGCTCTGCTTCGACGGGGTGGTCTTCCCCGCCCGCGGGGTGCGCAAGGTCGAGACGCTGCGCAGCGCCGCCTTCGCGGCACCGGGCAGGGGGCCGGTGCTGCAGGTGACCGACGCGTCCGTGGTCCCGCTGGCGCGCCCGGTCCGGCCGGCGCCGCTCCCGCTGGACCTCGACCGGGAGCTGCCGCGGGTGGACGTCGTCGCGTGCTACCTGGGCGCGGACGCCGCGCTGCTGCGCGCCGCGGTCGCGGCCGGCGCCCGGGGCGTGGTGCTCGAGGCGTTCGGCGCGGGCAACGTCCCGCCCGGCATCACGGCGGAGGCCGGCCGGCTCGTCGCCCACGGCATCCCGGTGCTGGTGTGCTCGCGGGTGCCGTCGGGACCGGTGGCCCCCCTCTACGCCGGCGGCGGCGCCGGTCTGGCCCGGGCCGGGGCCCTGTTCGCCGGTGACCTGAGCCCGTGGCAGGGCCGGCTGCTGCTGGCCGCCGCGCTCTCCCTCGACCCCCGGGAGCCGCACCGGCTGCTGGCCGACCGGCTCCCCCTCGGCACCGACCCGTCCACGCCCGAGGCCGCGCGCGGCCGCCCGGAGAGGAACGCACAGGCATGACCAAGGAGATCTACGTGGCCTTCGGCGTCGACATCGACGCGGTGGCCGGCTGGCTCGGCTCCTACGGCGGGGAGGATTCGCCCGACGACATCTCCCGCGGGCTCTTCGCCGGCGAGGTCGGCGTACCGCGCATCCTGGAGCTGTTCCGGCGCTACGGGCTGACCCAGACGTTCTTCTGGCCGGGCCACTCCATCGAGACCTTTCCGGAGCAGTTCGACGCCTGTGTCGCGGCCGGGCACGAGATCGGGGTGCACGGCTACAGCCACGAGAACCCGATCGCGATGAGCCGGGAGCAGGAGCAGGCAGTGCTCGACCGCTGCATCGAGCTCATCGAGCAGCGCACCGGCCGCCGCCCGACCGGCTACGTGGCGCCGTGGTGGGAGTTCAGCCCGGTGACCAACGAACTGCTGCTCGAGCGCGGCATCACCTACGACCACTCGCTGATGCACCGGGACTTCGAGCCGTACTACGTGCGGGTCGGGGACAGCTGGACGAAGATCGACTACTCGTCCTCGGCGGAGAGCTGGATGCAGCCGCTGGTGCGCGGCGAGGAGACCGACCTCGTCGAGATCCCGGCGAACTGGTACCTCGACGACCTGCCGCCGATGATGTTCATCAAGTCCAGCCCCAACAGCCACGGCTTCGTCAGCCCCCGGGAGATCGAACAGTCGTGGCGGGACCAGTTCGATTGGGTCTACCGCGAGCAGGACTACGCCGTCTACACGATGACCATCCACCCCGACGTCGCCGGCCGGCCCCAGGTGCTCCTGGCGCTGGAGCGGCTCATCGAGCACATCAACTCCCACGAGGGCGTCACCTGGGCGACGTTCGACCAGATCGCCCAGGACTTCATGCGCCGCCGTCCCCGGCCCACCGGCGGCGCGTGAGCCCGCGGCGGCGCTGATGTGCGGCGGCTGCGGCAGCGGAGCGGCGGGCGCACCGCCAGAGGACCTGCTCGCCGGCGCCGGGCCGGCCCAGCGGGCCGCCCGTGCGGCGGCGGCGAACCGGCTGCTGGCCGGTCGGCGGGTGCGGGTCACCGCCTGGCGAGGCGGTTACCTGCTGACGGCCGCGACCGGGCGGGCCCGGGTCGCGGCGTCCCTCGCGGAGGTCTGGGACGCCGCCGGCCTCCCGCGCGGGGCACCCGGTGCGGCGCCGGAGTGGGCGTGGGCGGCGCCGCCGACGGGCTGGGACGTCCAGGCCGGGGTGGTCTGGCTCTCCGCGGCGGCTCGGAGCGGCGAGGTGACCGAGGCGGTCCTCCCCGCGGGGGCGGCCGGCCGGGTCGGCGTCCTCGGGCCCGAGCCCGACCGGGCGCTCGCCCGCCTGTTCGCCTTCGCCGGCGGCGGCGGCCGCCGGTCGTCGTCCGTCCCGCCGGACCCGACCGTCCGGCTCGGCGCCTAGCCTCGGCTCCGTGGGTTTCACCGTTCCCGACGCGCACCTGCTCGCGCTCGACGCGCACGACGGGCAGGTCGACGAGCACGGGCACGACCTCTACCTCGCCCACCTGCGGCCCCTCGGCGAGGCGCTGCGCCCGTACGGCCCGGACGCCGAGATGGCCGGCCTGCTCTCGGCCATCGTCGCGAGCACCCGCGACCACCCGGATCCCGGCCGCCGCTACGACCTCGACCGGCTGCGCGGCCTGGGCGTCCCGGAGGTGGTGGTCGAGGCGGTCGACGCGGTCACCCGGCGCCCCGGCGAGCCGTACATGTCCGGGCTGGTCCGGCGGGCTGCCGGCCACCCCCTCGGCCGCCTGGTCATGCTGGTCGGCAACAGCCGCGACCTCGCCGCCGGCGCGGCGCTGGCCGCGACCGATCCGGACAAGGCCCGCACCCTGCGCGAGGGCCGCTACCGCCCGGCGCGCCGGATCCTGCTCGCCGCCGAGGCCGCCGACCGCCGGCACGGGTGCCGCGTCCTCGTCTGACCGTGGGCCCGGCCGCGCCGGTCCGGTTGACCCGGGGGTTCAGCCGGGCAGGACGTCCAGGCGGATGGTCTCGGGCAGCCCGCGCAGCCGGTCGGTCACGTCCGCACCGAGCGTTCCCCGCACGTCGGTGACCGCGTACCCGACCGAGCCGGTCGTGGTGAGCAGCTGCTGCTCGACGTTCAGCCCGCCCTCGGCGAGCACCCCGGCCAGGTGGGCGAGGGCGCCGGGCTGGTTGCGGTGCAGCAGCAGCAGCCGGGTGGCGCCGTCCAGCCGCGGCAGCTGCACCTCCGGGAGGTTCACCGACAGCCCGGTGACCCCGGCGCGCAGGTAGCCGACCAGCTTGCCGGCGACGAAGTCGCCGATGTCCTGCTGCGCCTCCTCGGTGGAGCCGCCGACGTGCGGGGTGAGGATGACGTTGGGCAGCCCGCGCAGCTCCGACTCGAACGGGTCGCCGGGTCCGGCCGGCTCCTTCGGGAAGACGTCGACGGCCGCCCCCGCCAGGTGACCGCTGAGGATGCGCTCCCGCAGGGCCCCGTGGTCGACGAGGAAGCCGCGGGAGAGGTTGAGGAAGATCGCGCCCGGGGGCATCAGCCCGAACTGCGCGTCCCCGAACATGCCGCTGTTGCCGGGGCGCCCGTCGACGTGCAGCGAGACCACGTCGGAGTCGACCAGGAGCTCCTCCAGGGTCGCGCACCGGCGGGCGTTGCCGAGCGCGAGCCGGTCGGCGGTGTCGAAGAAGCGCACGTGCATGCCGAGCGCCTCGGCGAGCACCGAGAGCTGGCTGCCGATCTTGCCGTACCCGACGATGCCCAGCCGCCGGCCGCGGAGCTCGTGGCTGCCCTTGGCCGACTTGCGCCACTGCCCGGCGTGCATGGCGTCGTCCTGGACGGTGAGCCGGCGGGTCAGCGCGATGATCTCGGCGACGGCGAGCTCGACGACGCTGCGGGTGTTGGAGAACGGCGCGTTGAACACCGCGATCCCGCGCTCGGTGGCCGCCTGCAGGTCGATCTGGTTGGTGCCGATGCAGAACGCGCCGATCACCCGGAGGTCGGGGGCCTGGTCGAGCACCTCGGCGGTGACGTGGGTGCCCGAGCGCAGCCCCAGCACCTGCACGCCCGCCAGCCGGGCGGCCAGCTCCGCGCCGTCGAGGGCGCGGGTCTCCCGCTCGACGTCGATGCCGGAAAGGCCGAGCACCTCGGCCGCCACCGGGTGGATGCCCTCGACCAGCAGTGCCTTCAGGTCGTTCACGCGTTCTCCCCTGCTCCTCCGCGCCGACGTCCCGGCGCCCGCCCCGCCGTCCGTCCGGGGCGCCACCAGCATGCCCTTCTCCCCGGCCCGGCGACCGGCCGGGGATCAGTCCAGCAGCGGACGGACGTTCTCCGTCCACACGTCCCAGCCGACCCGACCGATCAGCGCGGTGACCACCACGAGGAAGACCACCCGGATGAAACCGCTCCCGCGGGTGGTCGCCGTCCGCGAACCGACGTAGCCGCCGAGCATGTTCGCCGCGCCCAGGACGAGCCCCAGGCCCCAGAAGACCGCGCCGTGCGGCGCGAAGAACAGCAGCGCCCCCAGGTTCGTGGCGACGTTGACGATCTTGGCCTTGGCGCTGGCGTTGAGGAAGTCGTAGCCCAGCAGCGAGACCATGGCGAACACCAGGAACGACCCCGTCCCCGGGCCGAGGATGCCGTCGTAGAACCCGATCACCGCACCGACTCCCCCGGCGACGACGTGGTGCCGCCGCCCGGTGTGCCGCAGCGCCGTCACCTCGCCCAGGGACGGGCGCAGCACGGTGAACGCGGCGATGGCGATCAGCGCGACCACGATGACCGGCTTGAAGACCGCGGCCGGCAGCGCCGCCGCGACCGACGCCCCGGCGAAGCTCCCGCCGAGCGCGATCGCGGCCATGGGGAGCGCGGTGCGCAGGTCGGGGTGCACCCGGCGGTAGTAGGTGACCGCGCTGGTCGTGGTGCCGAAGATCGAGGCCAGCTTGTTGGTGGCCAGCGCCTGCACCGGGCTCATCCCCGGGACGAGCAGCAGCGCGGGCAGCTGCACCAGCCCGCCGCCGCCGACCACGGCGTCGATCCACCCGGCCGTGAGCGCGGCGAGCAGGAGCAGCAGCAGGATGCCCGGGGTCAGCCCCTCGGGCAGCAGGTCGGCCGGGACGGCGTCCAGCATTCCGGCGACGTCCTCCTCGTCCCCCGCCCCCGGCCGGGCGCGTCACGCCGGAGACGGTAGGGCCCGCCGGTGCCCGGGTGGTGCGCGGGGCCCCTTGGGGATCAGAAGACGGCGTAGCCGCCGTCGACGAGGACCGTGGTGCCGGTCTGGTAGGCCGACGCGTCGCTCGCCAGGTAGACCGCGATGCCGCCGAAGTCCTCGGGGCGGCCCCACCGGCCGGCGGGGATGCGCGGCACGATCTTCTCCGCGAAGGCGGGCGACGCCTGGGCCGCGGCGGTCATGTCCGTGGCGATCCAGCCGGGCAGCACCGCGTTGACGCGGATGCCGTACCGGCCGAGCTCCACCGCCGACGACCGCACCAGCCCGGTGAGGGCGGCCTTGGCCATGCCGTAGGCGTGGTTGCGCGCCGCGCCCTCGACGGCGGCGAGGCTGGCCACGGCGATGATCGAGCCGCCCGGCCGGTCCGCCCCGGCGCCCGCGACCATGACCCGCGCCGACTCGCGCACCGTCCAGAACGCGCCGTCGAGGTTGGTCGCCATCGTCGTCCGGTAGTCGGCTGTGGTGGACTCCACCAGCCGCGTCAGCGGCAGCCCGATCCCGGCGTTGACGACCACGACGTCGAGCCGGCCGAGGGTGCGGACGGCCGCGTCCACGCCCGCGACGACGGCGTCCTCGTCGGACACGTCGACCTGCTGGACGTGCACCGTTCCGCCGGTCGCCCGGATCCCGTCGGCCGCATCCCGCAGCCGCTGCTCGTTGCGCCCCCAGAGCAGCACCTCGGCGCCGGCCTCGGCCAGGCCCCGGGCCATCCCCAGGCCGATGCCCGAGCCGCCTCCGGTCACCAGGGCCGTCCGGCCGCTCAGATCGAACATGGCACCCATTCGTCGTCCTCCTCGCCGCGAAGCCTGGACGCGTCCTCGCCCGCGGCCTAACCTAGCGCTCACTAATCCCCGGGAGAAGGTGGCGACGATGGAGTTCGCACTGTCCGACGAACTGCAGGGCTTCCTGGACGAGCTCGACACGTTCATCGACACGGAGATCGTGCCGCTGGAGCGGGAGCACATCCAGTTCTTCGACCACCGCCGGGAGTGGGCCAGGACCGACTGGGAGGCCGGCGGCACCCCCCGCGACGAGTGGGAGGCCCTGCTCGCCGAGATGAAGCGCCGGGCCGACGCTGCGGGCTTCTTCCGGTACTCCCTCCCCCCGGAGCTCGGCGGGCGGGGGGCGTCGAACCTCGAGATGGCGGTGGTGCGCGAGCACCTCGCCCACCGGGGCCTGGGCCTGCACAACGACCTGCAGAACGAGTCGTCGGTGGTGGCGAACCTGCCCTTCGCCCTGATCGTGCACGAGTTCGGCACGCCGGAGCAGAAGGCGGACCTCATCGAGGGCATGATCACCGGCGAGCGCGGGGTGGCCTTCGCCCTCACCGAGCCCGACCACGGCAGCGACGCCACCTGGATGGAGACCCGCGCGACCCGGAACGGTGACTCCTGGGTCATCAACGGGCGCAAGCGCTGGAACTCCGGCGTCCACCGGGCCACCCACGACGTGGTCTTCGCGCGCACCAGCGGGAAGGACGGCGACGCCCGCGGGATCACCGCGTTCGTCGTCCCGATGGGGACGCCGGGGCTGGAGGTGACCAGCTACGACTGGACCTTCAACATGCCGACCGACCACGCCAACGTGTCGCTGACCGACCTGCGGGTGCCCCACAGCTGCATCCTCGGCACCGAGGACGAGGGGCTCACCATCGCCCAGCACTTCCTGCACGAGAACCGCATCCGCCAGGCGGCCTCCAGCCTCGGCGCGGCGCAGTTCTGCATCGACCGTGCCGTGGCCCGGGCCCGGGAGCGGGTCACCTTCGGTGAACCGCTCGCCCGGCGCCAGGCCGTGCAGTGGCCGCTGGTGGAGCTGCACACCGAGGCCGAGATGGTCCGGGGGCTCGTCCGCAAGGCCGCCTGGACGCTCGACCACGCCGGGGACCCCACCGAGGTCAGCGAGTACGTCTCGATGGCGAACTACCGCGCGAACCGCCTCGTCTGCGACGCGGCGGACCAGGCGATGCAGGTCTTCGGCGGCGAGGGGTACTCCCGCAACCAGCCGTTCGAGCACATCTACCGGCACCACCGCCGGTACCGCATCACCGAGGGCGCCGAGGAGATCCAGATCCGGAAGATCGCCGGCACGCTGTTCGGCTTCATGGGCCGGCGGAAGGTTCGGGCCTAGCTCCTCGGTGAACCGGCGCCCCGCGATGCCGCGAGGCGCCGGTTCACCACCTCCACCTGCTCCGGCGAGCCGATCAGCTCGCCGATCGCGTCCTGCTCGGCCTGCAGCCCCTCGGCCAGGCCGACCCGGCCGGCGAGGTCGATCAGCCGCTTGACGTGCCGGGTAGCGGTGCGGCTGTGCCCGGCGATCTCCCGGGCCAGCGCACCAGCCGCCTCGAGCGGGTCGTCGGCCAGCCGCGTGGCCAGGCCGAGGGAGACCGCCTCGGCGCCGTCCACCCTCCGGCCGGTGAGCGCCAGCTCCTTGGCGACGTCGCGGCCCACGAGCTCCGGCAGCAGCTGGGTGCCCATCATGTCGGGGACCAGCCCCCACTGGACCTCCATCACCGAGAGCTGGGCTTCCGGGGCGACGATCCGGATGTCGGCGCCGAGCGCGATCTGCAGGCCGCCGCCGAAGGCCACGCCGTGCACCGCCGCCACCACGGGCGCCGGCACGAGCGACCACACGTGCACCGCCTGCTGGGCCAGCGCACGCGCCGCTCCGAGCGGCTCCCGGGGCGCCACCGCGCCCACCCGGCGGCCTTCCCCCATGGCGGCGAACTGGGCGAAGTCCAGCCCGGCGCAGAAGGCGCGGCCGTTCCCGGCGAGCACCACGGCGCCCACGTCGTCGCGCGCCATGAGCTCGGTGCCCACGGCCACGAGGTCCTCGAACGTCGCGGGGTCGAGCGCGTTGAGCTTGTCCGGCCGGTCGAGCCGCACGTGCCCGACCCCCTCGACGACATCGAGCGTCACGCGACAGTCCTGGTTGCCCATGGCTGCCTCCGGAGGTCCTTGGCCGCGGGGTCGCGGCTGGTTAGCATGCTAGTGAGCGCTCGGTCAGAATGGGGAGTCCATGTCCACGGTCCGCATCACGACGCCGATGCCCGGCGTCACCACCCTGACGCTGGACCGGCCGGACCGGCTCAACGCCCTGGACGCCGGCCTGGTGGCCGAGCTCTCCGCGGCGCTGGACCGCATCGCGGCGGACCGCGACTGCCGCGTGGTGGTGCTGACCGGCGCCGGCCGGGCGTTCTGCGCCGGGCTGGACCTGGGTGGCTACGACGCCGACGACGAACGCGTCGACCGGCTGGGTGAGGCGCTGGGGACGCTGGACCGCCAGCGCGAGATCGCCCACCTGGCCGAGCAGCTGCACCGGCTGCCCCAGCCGGTCATCGCCGCGGTCAACGGTCCGGCCGCCGGCGGGGGCCTGGCCCTGGTGTGCGCCAGCGACATCCGCCTCGCGGCCGGGTCGGCCGTCTTCGCCGTCGGGTTCATCCGGGCCGGCTACTCCGCCTGCGACATCGGCGTCTCGTGGCTCCTCCCCCGGCTCGTCGGCGCGGGGCGGGCCCACGAGCTGATGCTCACCGGACGCCGCTTCACCGCGGCCGAGGCCCGGGAGATGGGGCTCGTCGTCGCCGTGGTGCCCGACGCCGACCTCGAGGAGCGGGCCCTGGCCACGGCCCGGGAGATCCTGGCCAACCCGCCGGCCTCGGTCGAGCTGACCAAGCAGGGCATGTGGATCTCCCTGGAGACGCCCTCGTTCTCCGCCGCCGTGGAGTTCGAGAACCGGCAGCAGGTCATCACCGCCCTGACCGCCGACGCGCGGGAGGCCACCAGCGCCTTCCTGGCCAAGCGCCCCCCGGTCTACCGGCGGCGGTAGACCGGGGCCCGCCCCGGCGCCGGCTCAGCCGGCGATCTCCGCCATGACCCGTAGCGTCTCCGCGGAGCCGTTCACCAGCACGGTGGTCACCAGCGACGACTCCCAGGCGGCGAACTCCTCGGCGATCTTCTCCCGCGGGCCGACGAGCGCGACCTTCTCCACCATGGCCAGGGGCACGGCCCGCACCGCCTGCTCCTTCTCCCCGCCCAGGTAGAGGTCCTGGATGCGCGCGCATTCCTCCTCGAAGCCCATCCGGGCCAGCACCTCGTAGTGGAAGTTCGCCCCGCGGGCACCCATGCCGCCGATGTAGAGGGCGAGCAGCGGCCGCACCCGGTCGGCGGCGGCCTCGACGTCGTCGTCGATCTCCACGCTGACCATGCAGCTGACCTCGAACTCCTCCGGCGTGCGACGCGCCCCCGGCCGGGCGAAGCCCTCCGCCAGCGACTCCCGGTAGTGCCCGTCGTCGTGCGGCGAGTAGAACAGCGGGATCCACCCGTCGGCGATCTCGGCCGCGAGGGCGACGTTCTTCGGCCCCTCCGCGGCGAGCAGGATCGGGATGTCCGGCCGCACCGGGTGGATCGTCGAGCGCAACGGCTTGCCGAGCCCGGTCCCCCCGGGGAAGGGCACCGGGTAGTGCTCTCCCTCGAAGCGCACGACCTCCCGGCGCATGACCCGGCGGAGGATCTCCACGTACTCCCGGGTCCGCGCCAGGGGCCGCGGGTAGGGCTGGCCGTACCAGCCCTCGACGACCTGGGGACCGGACGCGCCGATGCCCAGCACGAACCGGCCGCCGCTGAGGTGGTCCAGCGTCATCGCGGCCATGGCCGTCGCGGCCGGGGTGCGCGCCGACATCTGCGCGACCGCCGTCCCGAGCCGGAGCCCGGACGTACGGCTGCCCAGCCACGCCAGCGGGGTGAGCGCGTCGGAGCCGTACGCCTCCGCCGTCCAGACCGAGTCGAAACCGAGCTCCTCGGCGACGGCGACCAGCTCCGCCTGGCCCTCGGGTTGCCGGGCGCCCCAGTACCCCAGCGACAGGCCGAGCTTCATCCGATGACCTCCAGGTGCGTGCTGGTGTGGACGGAGGGCCGCGCTGCCCGCCGGCTCATTTCCGGCCGACGACGTCGCGGCCGATGATCTGCCGCATGATCTCGTTGGTCCCGCCGAAGATGCGCTGCACCCGGGCGTCCTGGAAGGCGCGGGCCACGGGGTACTCGAGCATGTAGCCGTAGCCGCCGTGCAGCTGCAGGCACTGGTCGATCACCCGGTTCTGCACCTCGGTCGACCACAGTTTCGCCTTGGCCGCGTCCACCGCACCGAGCTCGCCGTCGTTGTAGGCCAGCACCGCCTCGTCGACGAAGACCCGGGTGACGTCGAGCTCGGTGACCATCTCGGCCAGCCGGAACCGCGTGTTCTGGAAGTCGGCGACCGGCTGGCCGAAGGCGGTGCGCTGGTCGGTGTACTGCACGGTCGAGGCGAGCGTCGCATCGGTGGCCGCGACGGCGTGGGCGGCGATGGACAGCCGCTCCAGCGGCAGGTGCGACATGAGCTGCCGGAACCCGCCCCCCTCGGCGCCGAGGAGGTTCTCCTGCGGGACGAACACGTCCTCGAAGAACAGCTCCGCGGTGTCCTGGGCGGGCAGCCCCACCTTCGCCAGCTTCCGGCCCCGCGTGAAGCCGGGCATCCCCCGCTCGACGACCAGCAGGCTGAACCCGCCGGGCCCCCCGGCCGGGTCGGTGCGGGCCACGGTGATGACCAGGTCGGACTGGATGCCGTTGGTGATGAACGTCTTCGCCCCGTTCACCACCCAGCCGCCGTCGACCTTGCGGGCCGCCGTCCGGATGCCCTGCAGGTCGCTGCCGGTCGCCGGCTCGGTCATCGCGATGGCGCCGATCAGCTCGCCCGAGGCCATCCCGGGGAGCCACCGCTGCCGCTGCTCCGGGGTGCCGAGCGCGGCGACGTAGGGCACCGCGATGTCGTCCTGCAGCGAGAAGCCCGAGGCCAGCGAGGTGGCGAAGGCCTTGGCAAGCTCCTCCAGGACGACGTACCGGTAGCGGTAGTCCCGCCCCACGCCCGCCCCGCCGTACTCGGCCGGCGTGGACAGCCCGATCACCCCCTGGGCGCCGGCGGCCCGCCACACCTCCCGGTCGATCAGCCGCTGCTCGTCCCACCGCTCGACGTGCGGCGTCACCTCCCGGGCGACGAACTCCGCCACCACCTCCCGGAAGGCCTCGTGGTCGGCGTCGTACAGCCGGCGTCTCATCGGTGCTCCTCGTGCTCGACCAGGGGTTCCCGGTAGCTCGGTGCGGGCAGCCGCGCGAAGACGTCGGGCAGGTCCCCGCTGACCGTCTCGGGGAACCGCGCCGGGCGCTTCTCGAGGAAGGCGCTGATGCCCTCCCGGGCATCGCGGCCGACGCCCCGCACGTTGAGGGCGTGGGTCTCGATCTCGTGGGCGGTCATCGGGTGCGCGGCGCCGAGCATCCGCCACAGCATCTGGCGGGCGAGCGCGACCGACACCGGCGCGGTGTGCTCGGCGATCTCCGCTGCCAGCGCATGGGCGACGTCCAGCAGCTCCGCGCGGGGGTGCAGGCTGCGCACCAGGCCCGCCGCGAGCGCATCCGTCGCCGGGAAGACCCGCCCGCTCAGCACCCACTCCAGCGCCGTCTGCACGGACACCAGCCGGGGCAGGAACCAGGACGAGCAGGATTCCGGCACCAACCCCCGCCGGTTGAAGACGAACCCCATCCGGGCGTCGTCGGCGGCGATCCGGATGTCGGCCGCGAGGGTCATCGTGATGCCGACGCCCACGGCCGGCCCGTTGATGGCGGCGATGATCGGCTTGTGCAGCTCGAACATGCGCAGCACCACTCGGCCACCACCGTCCCGCCGCAGCCGTGGGCCGGACGCGCCGGAGTCGTCGTCGGTCCGCCAGCCGTCGAAGGTGGCAGCGCTCTGCGAGAGGTCCATCCCGGCGCAGAACGCCCGCCCCGCCCCGGTGATCACCACGGCGCGCACGGTGTCGTCCCGGTCGCAGGAGTCGAACACCGCCAGGAGCTCCACCTCCATGCGGTCGGTGAAGGCGTTGAGCGCCTCCGGCCGGCTGAGCGTGATGGTGGCGATGCCGTCACGCACCTCCAGCGAGATGTCGCGCAGGTCGAGCTCCTGCGCCGCCTCCCCCGCCACCGTGCCGGCGGCGCTCATCGCGGACCGGTCCGAGCAGCGACTGCGGTGTCCATGCGTGTCCTTCCTCGGGGGCGTCGGTGCCGTCCGTCGGTGGCCCGCCTCACCGGACGGGTGCCGTCTGCTCGATCTCCTCGTCCTGCGGGACGGCGACCGAGGCCGCCGGCTCGCGGCTGCTGAGCAGCCCACGCCGGCCCGGGAGGCGGTCGACGAACGGGCGGAGGACCGCACGCGCCAGGCCCGCGATGCCGAACGGCATGACGAACATGAAGAGGATCAGCGAGAGGCCGTACACCAGGCCCGCGGCCGCCTGGTTGACGTCCGCCGTCCACTCGGGGACGTAGGTGATGAAGAAGGCGCCGAGCACGGCGCCGCCGAGGGTGCCCAGCCCGCCGACGACGATCAGCGAGATGAACGCGATGGCCATGACCAGGCCGAAGGAGTCCGGGCCGACGAACTGGACGGCGTAGACGTAGAGGACGCCACCGACGCCGGTGTAGGCCGCGCTGATCGCGAACACCGTCGTCTTGGTGCGCGAGCTGCGCACGCCCAGCGTCCGGGCGACGGTCTCGTGGTCGCGCACGGCCACCAGGGAGCGCCCGATCCGCCCGGTCGACAGCCGGCGGGTCAGGATCCAGGCGGCCACCACCGCGACGAGGCACAGCAGGTAGACCCACTGGTCGCGGGCGAGGCCGGTCCACTCCGGCGGCTGCGCGGTGAAGACGTTGATGCCCTCCTGCCCCTGGGTGATGCCGTCCAGGCGCTTGATCGCCGCCGGGGTCACGATCGCCAGGGCGAGGGTGACCAGCGCCAGCTGCAGGCCCTGCAACCGCAGCGCCGGCATGCCGAACAGGTAGCCCAGGACGAACGTGGCCACGATCGCCACGGGCAGGACCGCCAGGTAGTGCCAGCCCTCCTGGATCAGCACCGCCCCGACGTAGGCGCCCGTCGCGAAGAAGGCGCTGTGCCCCAGGGAGATCTGGCCGTTGAACCCGGTGAGCAGGTTCAGGCCCATGCCCACGACCGCGTAGATCATGACCATGCTCAGGTCGAAGTTCACGTACGGCGGGGAGTTGAGCGGGATCAGGACGGCGACGACGACCACCGCCGCGAACACCGCGTAGCGGAGCCAGCCGGGCGCGTCGAGCGGGGCCTGCGCCTGCCGGAGCCGGCCGACCCGGCCGGCCAGCGTGCGGCGGGGCGTGGGCCGCGCCGCGGTCAGGGTGCTGGTCATACCCGCGCCACCGTCCTCGTTCCGAAGAGCCCCTCGGGCTTGAACAGCAGCACCGCCATGATGATCACCAGCGCCACCGCCTGCTTGAAGTCGTTGCCGATGAAGTCCACGTAGGTGCCGGCGAGGTTCTCCACGACACCGACGATCAGACCGCCGACCAGCGCGCCCACCGGGCTGTCGAAACCGCCCAGGGTCGCCGCCGCGAACGCGTACAGCAGCATCGCGGCCATCATGTTGGGCTGCAGGAACAGCTGCGGCGCGGCCAGCGAGCCGACCAGTGCCCCGATGCCGGCGGCGAGACCCCAGCCGAGCATCAGCATCCGCCCGACCGGAACCCCCGACAGCCGGGCCGACTCGGGGTTGCTGGCGGCGGCCCGCATGGTGAGCCCGAGCTTCGTGTGCTGGAACACCCAGTACAGGACACCGGCGACCACGGCGACGGTGGCGATGATGCCGAGCGCCTGCCGGGACACCGCGGCCGGGCCGAGGTCGACGGCTCCCTCGCCGAAGACCGGCGGGACGTCCTTGGTCAGGTAGCCCCAGATCCAGCCCGCACCGCTGGTCAGGCAGAGCATCAGGCCGAGGGTGACGATGATCAGCGACAGGTGCGCCGAGGGGCTGGTCCCGAACGGGCGGATGAGCACCTTCTCGGCGAGCACGCCGAAGAGGAACGCGACCGCCATCGACACCAGGATGGCCAGCGGCAGGGCCAGGCCCCAGGCGTAGAGCTGCCAGGTGAGGAAGGCGGCGAACATCGCCATCTCCCCCTGCGCGAAGTTCACGATGCCCGATGCCCGGTAGACCAGGACGACGCTCAGCGCCAGGGCGCCGTAGAGCGCACCGGTGGCGATGCCGTCGAGCACCTGCTGCATCAGCAGGTCCATGTGTGCTCCTTCATCCGTGCCGGTGTTCCGAGGCCGGCGGCGGGGCGGTCAGTAGCCGAGGTAGGCACGGCGGATGTCGTCGTTGTCCCGGAGCTCCGCGGCCCGGCCGGAGGAGACGACGCGACCCGCCTCGAGCAGCACGGCGGTGCTGCCGATGTCGAGCGCGAGCTGGGCGTTCTGCTCGACCACGAGCATCGCGGTGCCCGTCTCGGCGTTGATCTGCTGCAGCGACTCGAACAGCGACCGCGTGGTGTTGGGCGCCAGCCCCAGCGAGGGCTCGTCGAGCAGCAGCAGCCGGGGCGAGGGCATGAGCGCCCGGGCGATGGCCAGCATCTGCTGCTCGCCGCCGCTGAGGCTGCCGGCCTGCTGCCGGCGCCGCTCGGCGAGCCGGGGGAACACCGAGAACCACTGCTCGATGTGCCGGCGCTCGTCGCGGTCGCTGCGCAGGTAGGCCCCGACGCGGAGGTTGTCCTCCACGCTCATGTCGCCGAAGGTCCCCCGGCCCTGGGGGACGTGCGCGATCCCCAGGGCGGCGATCCGCTCGCTGGCGAGCCCCAGCAGCTCCTGGTCGTCGAACCGCACGCTGCCGCTGCCGCGGATGATGCCCGACAGCGCGCGCAGCAGCGTGGTCTTCCCGGCACCGTTCGCGCCGAGGACGACCGCGATCTCGCCCCGGTCCACCGACAGGTCGATGTCGTGCAGCACCTGCACCGGCCCGTAGCCGGCGCTCAGGCCCGCCACCGTCAGGAGGTTCACGACCCGCCTCCCAGGTAGGCCTCGACGACGTCGGGATCCGACCGCACCTGGTCCGGCGTGCCGTCGGCGATCTTGCGCCCGAGGTTGAGCACGACAACCTGGTCGGAGACCCGCATGACCATCGCCATGTGGTGCTCCACGAGCAGCACCGAGAGGCCGCGCTCGTCGCACAGGCGGCGGATCGTGTCCGCCAGCTCGAGCACCTCTTCGTGGATGAGACCGTTCGCCGGCTCGTCGAGCATGAGCAGGCGTGGCTCGGCCATCAGGGCCCGGGCCAGCTCGACCCGCTTGAGCGTTCCGTACGGCAGCCCCGCGGCGAGCGAGCCGGAGACCTCGGTCAGGCCCAGGTCGGCCAGGAGCGCCCGGGCCCGGTCGATCTCCGCCCGTTCCTGCCGGCGCACCCCGGGCAGCCCGAGCGCGCTGGCCCAGAACCCGGACCGGGTGCGGTGGTGCCCGCCGGCCAGCACGTTCTCCAGCACGGTCATCGACCCGAACAGGCCCAGGTTCTGGAAGGTGCGGGCGATGCCGACCGAGGCGATCTCCTCGGTCCGCAGCTGCAGCAGGTCGCGGCCCTCGAGCCTGATCTCGCCCGAATCCGGCTCGTACAGCCGGCTGATGCAGTTGAACAGCGTCGTCTTGCCCGCGCCGTTGGGTCCGATCAGGCCGCAGATCCGCCCCTCCCGGAGATCGAACGAGGGGCCGTCGAGGGCGACGACGCCGCCGAACCGGAGCCGGACGTCGCGCACGGTGAGGAAGGCGTCCCCCGGCGTCCCCGGCCGCTCCCGGACGGCGGTCCCCATCGGGTCACTCGCGCTCGAGGACATCGCCCTGCAGCTCCCACGTGGTCCCGTTGAAGGTCATCATCTGGACCTGGGTGGTGAAGAACGGGTAGTCCGGCGTCGTCTCGACGGTCACCTCGGGAAGGAACAGGTCCGGCGAGACCCCGGACAGGTTCTGGGCGGCGTCGAGCATGTCCTGACGGGTGCACCCGTCCATCTGCTCGAGCACCTCGACCATCATCTGGCCCACGGTGTAGCCGTTGGCTGCGGTGGAGTCGGCCGCCTCGAAGTCACCCTGGTGCTTCTCGGCGAAGGCCTGCCAGGCCTGCATGCCCTCGTCGTCGGACCAGCTGGGGTCGGACACGTCCTTGAGCCAGGTGAAGGACACCGCGTCCACCGCGCCCTCCCCGGCGGGCTGCATGATCGCCTGGGCGTGGTTGGTGCCGGAGGTGACCAGCGTCAGCGGCTCCCACCCGATCTCGGCGGCCTTCTTCAGCGACTGCGTCATGAAGGTGCCGGTGGCGTAGTTCAGCCACACGTCGGCGCCGGAGTTCGCCAGGTTGACCACCTGGGAGTCGGCCGATCCCCCGGACTGCTCGTAGGCCTGCGCGCTGACGATCTCGACGTCGGTGCCCTCGAACTCCTTCTCGAAGTTGGCGAGCATGCCCTTGCCGAAGCCGTCGTTCTGGTAGAGCAGGCCGACCTTGGCCTGCGGGTTGTTCGCCAGCACGTAGTCGGCCATCACCTGGGCCTCGAACTCGTACTGCGGGAGGAAGCCCATGGACCAGTACTCGTCCTGCGCCATGAACTCGTCGGTGCCCGTCATCGCGAAGAGGTTGGGCACCCCCTGCCCGGCCACCAGGTCACCGATCGCGAGGTTCGGGGAGGTGCCCAGGACGTTCATCAGCGCGAACACCTGGTCCTGCTCGATGAGCGTGCGCGCGTTGCTCACCGTGCGGGCGGGGTCGTAGGCGTCGTCCATCGGGATGTACTCGATGGTGCGGGTGACGCCGTCCCCCATCTCGACCCCGCCCTGGGCGTTGACGTCCTCGAAGTACGCCTGGGCGGCGCGGGCGATGGAGCCGTAGACGGCGCCGGCACCCGACATCGGCAGGCTGGCGCCGATCTTGATGCTGGAGTCGGTGATCCCCGGATCGCAGTTCCCCCCGGCGGCCGAGGCCTCCTCCGAGTCGGCGCGACCCCCGCATCCGGCGAGCACGAGCGCGGTGCAGCCCAGGGCGAGGACGGAGCGACGGCGATTCACGGCAACCTCCACGGTTCGGGGAGCCCGCCGGCGGCGGCTCCGGCAGCTCAGGTGGCTGAGCGAGCGCTACATAGAAGACACGCGGATGTGATCTGTGTCAACGTCTTGCGCGCCGTGTCCGTGAACCCGTTCACTGTGCCGGTTGACGGTTCCTGATCGATCGTTCAGTCGCGGCGCGGCTGTGACGGAGGGGTGGGCATGGCGGCGGCGCAGACAGCACGCGACGGGGGCCTCCCGGAGACGGCGTCGCTCGCCGCGGCCCTCCGGACCCGGCTCGAGGACGTGCTGGACCGCCCCTGCCCGGTGACCGGGCTGCGCCGCCTCTCCGGCGGGGCCAGCCGCGAGACCTGGACCTTCACCACGGGCGGGGGGGAGCACCCCGCGACGCGACTGGTGCTGCGCCGCGACCCACCTGCCGAACCGCGGCCGGAGATGATGCGCCGGGAGGCGGTGGCGCTCGGTGCCGCCGGGCGGACGGGGGTGCCGGTCCCGGAGCTGGTCGACTGGTCCGCCGACGTCACGACGCTGGGTGCCCCGTACCTGATCACGTCCTTCGTCGACGGCGAGACGATCGCCCGGCGCATCCTGCGCGACGAGGAGTACGCCGGCGCCCGGTCGGTGCTCGCCGCCGACCTGGGGCGCGCGGCCGCCCGGATCCACCGGATCACGCCCGAGGAGGCCCCGGGGATACCCCGCACGGACATCCTCGAGGACCTCCGGGCCCGGTACGAGTCGGTCGGCGTCGCCCGCCCCGTCCTGGAGCTGGCGTTCCGCTGGCTCGGGTCGTCGCGGCCGCCCTCGGCGCGGGCCGACGTCCTGGTGCACGGGGACTTCCGGCTCGGGAACGTGATCGTGGGACCCGACGGCCTGCGGGCCGTGCTCGACTGGGAACTGGTCCACCGGGGCGACCCCATGGAGGACCTCGGCTACCTGTGCATCCGCGCCTGGCGGTTCGGCGGCCCCGAGCCGGTCGCCGGGGTCGGCCGCTTCGGCAGCCTCTTCGACGCCTACGAGGAGGCCGCCGGCGTGCGACCCGACCCCGAGGTCGTGCACTGGTGGCAGGTCGCCGGCACCCTGAACTGGGGCGTGAGCTGCCTCGTGCAGGCCGACCGCCACTTCTCCGGGTCGACCCGGTCGGTCGAACTGGCCGCCATCGGCCGGCGCGTGGCGGAGCAGGAGTACGACCTGCTGCGCATGCTCGGCCGTCGCGTCGGAGCGGCGGTGGCCGGCTGATGCTGCACCGCTTCCCGGACGCCCGGGAGATCGTCGAGGCCGTACGCGAGTTCCTCGAGCACGAGGTGATGCCCGGGACCACGGGTGCGCTGTCGTTCCACGCCCGGGTGGCCGCCAACCTGCTCGGCGCCCTCGAGCGGGAGCTCGCCGAGGGACCGGAGCCGCAGGCGCGCTACGCCGACCTCCTGGCCGGCCTCGGCGTCCGGGACGAGGCCGAGCTCGCCGAGTGGATCCGCACCGGGCGGATCGGCGCCGACGACCCCCGGCTCCTGCCCTCACTGCTCTCCATCACCACCGACCGGCTGCTGGCCTGGAACCCCCGGTACCTGGCCGCCGAGATCGACGACGACCCGCGCACGACCGCGCAGTGACCGCCACACCGAACAGAGAGGACCGCATGACCGTGCGCACCGACTCGCACCCGAGCCAGCGCCTCACCTGGGTCCACCAGGTGGCCAAGCACGCCTGGACCCACCCCGACCGCCCGGCCCTGCGCTTCGGCGGCCGCACCACCACCTGGGGCGACCTCGAGGACCGGACCCGCCGGCTGGCCACCGCCCTCGAGCAGCGCGGGATCGGCCGCGGGGACCGGGTGCTGCTGCTCCTGACGAACCGGCCCGAGTTCATCGAGGCCTTCGTCGCCGTCAACCGGCTCGGCGCCGTCGCCGTCCCGGTGAACTTCCGGCTCGTCGCCGGCGAGGTCTCCTTCCTCGCCGAGAACTCCGGCAGCCGGGCCGTGATCGTCGAGCAGCAGCTGGCGGGCCTGGTCGGCGCGGTCCGCGCCGGCCGGGAGGACGAGCTGCCGTGCCTGGTGGTCGGCGACGACGTCTCCGCGGCCGGCGCCGGCGCGACCCGGTACGAGGACGCGCTGACCGGCGCGGAGCCGCACGCGGCGGACGGCCCGGACGACCTCCGCGAGGTCGCGTTCATCATGTACACCTCGGGCACCACGGGCCTGCCCAAGGGCGCGATGCTCACCTACGAGAACCTGCTCGGGCAGACCATGACGCTCGTCCAGGCGTTCCGGCTGGTCGAGGACGACGAGATCGGGCTGGTCACCTCGCCGATGTTCCACATCGCCGCCGTGGGGGCCATGGTGCCGAACCTCGTCCTCGGCTACACGACCGTCATCACGCCCACCGGCGCGTTCGACCCCGAGGCATTCCTCGACCTGGTCGAGTCCGAGGGCGTGACCAACGCCTTCCTGGTGCCGACCCAGTGGCAGGCCGTCTGCGCCTCCCCCACCATCGGCGGGCGCGACATCCGGCTGCGCAGCATCGCCTGGGGCGCTGCCCCGGCCACCCCGGCGGTGCTGCGCGCCATGGCCGCGGCCTTCCCCGGCGTGCCGAACGTCTGCACCTTCGGCCAGACCGAGATGTCCCCGGTCACCACCGTGCTGCCCGGCGAGGACGCCATCCGGAAGATCGGGTCGATCGGCAAGCCGGTGCCGCTGGTGGCGGTGCGGGTGGTCGATCCGGACATGGTCGACGTGCCGCAGGGCGAGATCGGCGAGATCGTCTACCGCGGGCCGCAGACGATGGTCGGCTACTGGGACAACCCCGGCGCCACCGAGGAGGCGTTCCGGGGCGGCTGGTTCCACTCCGGTGACCTGGTCCGGGTGGACGAGGACGGGTTCTTCTACGTCGTCGACCGGCTCAAGGACATGATCATCTCCGGCGGGGAGAACATCTACAGCGCCGAGGTCGAGGCGGTCGTCGCCGACCACCCCAAGGTCCGGGAGGTCGCGCTGGTGGGCCGCCCGCACCCCCGCTGGGGCGAGACGCCGGTCGCCGTGGTGGTCCCCCACGACCCCGCCGACCCGCCCGGCGAGGAGGAGCTGATCGCCTTCTGCGCCTCCCGGCTGGCCTCCTACAAGAAGCCCACCCGGGTCGTCGTCCTGGACGAGCTGCCCCGCAACGCGTCGGGGAAGATCCTCAAGAACCCGCTCCGCGAGCGGTTCCGCGAGGAGGCGGTGGCGCAGTGACCCGCTCCCCCGAGGGCCTCGAGCGCGACCTGGCCGACGGCGTCCTGCACCTCGTGCTGTCCCGGCCGCAGACGCTCAACGCCGTCACCACCGGCCTGCTGGAGGAGCTGGCCGGGACGGTCTCGGCGGCCGGCACGGACCCGGCGGTGCGCGCGATCACCCTCCGCGGCGCGGGGCCGGCCTTCTCCTCCGGCGCCGACCTCAGTGGCTCCGAGGAAGAGGTCTCCGTCGCGGCCGCGAACCGGGCCGTCCTGGCGGTCCGGGACGTGCCGGTGCCGGTCGTGGCGCTGGTGCACGGCCCGGCCGCGGGCGTCGGCTGCTCGCTGGCGCTGGCCTGCGACCTGCTGCTGATGAGCCGCTCGTCCTACCTGCTGCTCGCCTTCACCCGGATCGGCCTCATGCCCGACGGCGGGGCCACCGCCCTGGTGGCTGCCTCCGCCGGTCGGGCCCGCGCCATGCGCATGGCTCTCCTGGCGGAGAAGATGCCGGCCGAGGAGGCGCTGGCGTGCGGCCTGGCCGCCGCGGTGGTCGACGACGACCGGCTCCACGACGAGGGCGCGGCACTGGCGACGCGGCTGGCCGGCGGGCCCACCGCCGCGTTCGGCCGGACGAAGCAGGCGATCAACGCCGCAGCCCTCGCCGAGATCGAGGGCGCGCTGGACCGCGAGGCGGAGGGGCAGGCCGCGCTCGCGGGCACCGCCGACTTCGCGGAGGGCGTGGCGGCCTTCCGCGAGCGACGGGCGCCCGCCTTCACCGGACGGTGACGGCGACCGCACCGGGTCACGGCGGTGCCCGGCCCGCACGCGCGGGCAGGGGCATGCGCGCGTGGCAGGTGCAGGAGCTCGGTGAGCCGGAGTCGGCCCTGCGGCTCACCGAGCTCCCGGCGCCGGTGCCGGGTCCGGGGCAGCTGCTGGTCCGGGTCGAGGCGGCCGCGCTGAACTTCCCCGACCTGCTGCTGTGCCGCGGGCAGTACCAGGAGCGGCCGGCCCTGCCGTTCACCCCGGGGCTCGAGGCGTGCGGCACCGTGGTCGAGGGCCCGCGCGCCGGGGAGCGGGTGGTGGTGTCACCCCGGCTGCCCGCCGGCGGGCTCGCGGAGCTCGTCGTCGTACCGGCCGGGGATGCGCTCCCCGTTCCGGACGGGATGGCCGCCGCCACCGCGGCCGCGATGCTGACGACCTACCAGACGGGGTGGGCGGGACTGCACCGGCGGGCCCGGCTGCGTCCCGGTGAGACGCTGCTGGTGCACGCGGGCGCGGGCGGCGTGGGGAGTGCGGCGATCCAGCTGGGCAAGGCCGCCGGCGCGACGGTGATCGCCACCGCGGGCGGCCCGGCGAAGACCGGGGTGTGCCGCCGGCTGGGGGCCGACGTGGTCGTGGACTACTCGGCCGGGGACTGGGTGGCCGCGGTGCTCGATGCGACCGGTGGCCGCGGCGTCGACGTCGTCTACGACTCCGTCGGGGGCGACGTCTTCGACGGCAGCCGGCGCTGCACGGCCTTCGAGGGACGTCTCGTGGTGGTCGGCTTCGCCGGCGGGCGCATCCCCACGTTCCCCACCGCCGAGCCGATGGCGGGGAACTACGACGTCGTCGGATTGCACTACGGCCTCTACCGCACCCACGAGCCCCACCTGTCGGCCGAGGTCCACGAGCGGCTGGTCGGGCTGTGGCGCAGCGGCGACATCGAGCCGCTCATCGGCGCCGAGGTGCCGATGGCCGAGGCTCCGGCGGCGCTGCGCCGGCTCGGCGAACGCGGCACGGTCGGCAAGATCCTGGTCCGCCCGCAGGGCTGAGCGGATCCTGCGCACCGGTCAGCCCGTGAACGCGTGGATCTCCGCCAGCCGGGCCGGGGTGACGGTCTTGAGCCGGGCGACGGCGCGGGCCAGCGGCACCAGTTCGATCTCGGTGCCGTGCAGGGCGACCATCTGGCCGGTGTGCCCTTCGTGCGCGGCGATCGTCGCGTGCAGGCCGAACCGGGTGGCGAGCACCCGGTCGAAGGAGGTCGGCGTCCCGCCGCGCTGGACGTGGCCCAGCACGGTGGCCCGCACCTCCTTGCCGGTGCGCCGCTCCAGCTCCTCCCCCAGCTGCTGGGTGACCCCGGTGAAGCGGCGGTGGCCGAACTCGTCCACGCCGCCCCGCCGGAAGGCCATCTGGCCGGGCAACGGCTCCGCGCCCTCGGCGACCACGCCGATGACGTGCGAGTCCCCCCGGGCGAACCGCTCGCAGACCAGCGAGACGACGTCGTCGACGTCGAAGGGCTCCTCGGGCACCAGGGTGAGGTGCGCCCCGGCGGCCAGGCCCGCGTGCAGCGCGATCCACCCGGCGTGCCGGCCCATCACCTCGACCAGCAGCACCCGCTGGTGGGACTCCGCGGTGGTGTGCAGCCGGTCGATGAGCTCGGTGGCGATGCTGACCGCGGTGTCGAAGCCGAAGGTCAGGTCGGTGCCGTCGATGTCGTTGTCGATGGTCTTGGGGATGCCCACCACCGGCACGCCCGCCTCCGACAGCAGGTGGGCCGCCGTCAGGGTGCCTTCGCCGCCGATCGGGACGAGCACGTCGATCCGGTGCTCGTCGAGGGTGCCGATCATCTCGTCGATGCCGGCGTTCAGCTTCTCCGGCGCGACCCGGGCCGACCCCAGCGTGGTCCCGCCCCGGGTCAGCAGCCCGTCGACGGCGGCGACGTCCAGCGGCGTCGTCCGGTTCTCCAGCAGGCCGCGCCAGCCGTCGCGGAAACCGACCACCTCGCTGCCGTAGTGGGCGCCCGCGGTGCGGACCACCGAACGGATCACGGCATTGAGGCCGGGGCAGTCCCCGCCTCCGGTGAGTACTCCGATGCGCACCGGCTGGCTCCTCGCGGTCGTGGGCCGGGACGCGGTCGACCATACGTCATGACGTCTGGACGAACGGGCGACGCGCGGGCCCGTCCAGGACCGTCAGCTGCCGGGCCGGAACGGGTTGCGGCCCGGCCGGAACAGCGTCTCCTGCGTGAAGCTCGCGGCCAGCACCCCGCCCGGGGTGGTGATCGAGCCGGTGTACCAGCCGCGGCCGCCGGAGACGGTGCGCGGAACCATGTCCATGAGGGCCCAGTCGTCGAGCCGGACGTGCCGGTGGAACCAGACGGCGTGGTCCAGGCTCGGGCCGGGCGCGGCCTCGTCGTCGGGCAGCGCGGAGAGCCCGGTGCCGATGTCGGACAGGTAGGTCAGGACGCAGGCGTGCACCAGCGGGTCGTCGGGCAGCGCGACCGTGGCCCGGGCCCAGAACCGGGTGGGCCAGTGCGCCGCCGGGAACGGCTGCTCCGGCCGGCGGGCCTCCATGGAGAACAGCCGCGGCATGTCGAACCGGGGCAGCGCGTCCGGCGCCTCGACGGTCGGCGTCTCCTGCACCTGGTGGTCGGGGCCGGGACCGGGCACGTGGAAGGAGGCGGACATGCTGAAGATGACCTCGCCGCCCTGGATGGCGACCACCCGGCGGGCCGAGAACGAGCCGCCGTCCCGGTCCCGGTCCACCCGGAAGATCGTCGGGCGGGCGGCGTCCCCGCTGCGCAGGAAGTACCCGTGCAGCGAGTGCGGGAGCCGGTCGGCGCCGACGGTGCGGCCGGCGGCGTACAGGGCCTGGGCGGCCACCTGCCCGCCGTAGAGCGGGAACGGGTCGCTGAACAGCAGGGTGCTGCGGTAGAGGTCCCGGTCGATCTCCTCCAGCGCCAGGACGTCGAGCACGCTCGCCTCGGCTGCGGTTCGGTCCTCGCCGGTGCCGGCTGCGATGGTGCCCACGCCGGGACAGTAACCGCCCGCCTCCGGCACACCGATCACCGTCGCCAGGGGGCTGCCGGCGGGAACGATCGGCTCACCGCCGGCGATGTGCGCTGGTGGCGCCTGGTGGACGCCGGAACGCGCCATCGCCGCACATCACCGGCCGGGGCGCTGCGCCGGGCGGGCGAGCGGGAACGGTGATCATCGGGCTCTGTAGCGTCCCCGGGGACGGCGGACCGGTCGGTGCAGCGGTCGCCGGCGCGACCAGGAGCGGAGCAGCCATGAGCGAACCACGGCGGAACGGCGACGGGCGCCCGCCGCGCAAGCGGACGCCGCGGATCGGCGAGGTCGTCCGGACCTCCTGGATCACCCCGCACATGATCCGCGTCGTGCTCGGCGGCGAGGGCCTGGCCGGCTTCCCCGACGGCGAGTTCACCGACCGCTACGTCAAGCTGCTCTTCCCGCCCGCAGACGCCTCCTACGCCGTCCCCTACGACGTCGAGCAGGTGCGCGCGGAGCTGCCCGCCGACCAGTGGCCGGTCACCCGCACGTACACGGTGCGCGCGTGGGACGCGGCGGCCGGTGAGCTGACCATCGACTTCGTTCACCACGGCGACGAGGGGCTGGCCGGGCCCTGGGCCGCCGCCGCCCGACCCGGCGACCGCATCCAGTTCATGGGCCCCGGCGGCGCCTACGCGCCCCGGCCGGACGCCGACTGGCACCTGCTCGCCGGGGACGAGGCCGCGCTGCCCGCCATCGCCGCGACCCTCGACCGGCTGCCCGCCGGCGCGCGGGCGCTGGTGTTCGTCGAGGTGGCCGGGGCCGAGGAGGAGCAGACGGACCTCGCCGTCGGGCCGGGCGTCGAGCTGCACTGGCTGCACCGCGACGGCGCCGAGCCGGGCGTGCCGCTGGTCGATGCGGTGCGGGCCGTCGCGCTGCCGGCCGGCAGCGGCCACGTGTTCGTGCACGGCGAGGCCTACGCCGTCCGGGAGCTGCGCCGCCACCTGCGGGCGCAGCGGGGCCTGGACCCGGAGTGGACCTCGATCTCCGGCTACTGGCGGCGGGGCGACACCGAGGACCGCTGGCAGTCGGGCAAGCGCGACTGGAACGCCGCCATCGAGGCCGAGGACGCCGTCGCCGGTCGCTGACCGGCGTCAGCCGTCCCCGAGCGGCGGGGCGAGCTCCGCGGCCCCCGGAGCGGATGCCTCCGGGCCGGTGCGGACCGGGTGCACCACCCCGGCGCTCCCGCCGCCGCGGCGTTCCCCCTCCGCGGCGGCCAGCACCAGGCCGCCCGGCAGGTACTCGATGCCGGTCGCCGCGCCGAGCTCCTCCACCACGGTGAACTCGTGGCCGAGGGCGGCGAGCGGCTCGCCGTACGCGTCGACGAACGCCTGCTCCGCGCTGACCGTGGGCGTGTTGCGCTGGCTGGCCCGCGGAGCGGCGATCGCCTCCGCGAGATCCATGTTCCGGTCGATGCGGTTCACCAGCGTCTGCAGGACCGTCGTGATGATCGTGCTGCCGCCCGGCGAGCCGAGGCCGAGCACCGGCTCGCCGTCGTGCAGGACGATCGTCGGCGCCATGCTGCTGCGCGGGCGCTTGCCGGGGGCCGGCAGGTTCGGCTCGGGCCGGGTGGGATCGGCGACCGCGAACGTGAAGTCGGTCAGCTCGTTGTTGAGCAGGAACCCGCGGCCGGGCACCGTGATCCCGCTGCCGCCGGTCTGCTCGATGGTCAGCGTGTAGCTGGCGATGTTGCCCGCGGCGTCACCGACGGTCAGGTGGGTCGTGGACGGCCCCTCCGAGCCCTCCCCCACCGTGGGCCCCTCGGGGGCCGGGCACGCGGCGTACTCGCCGTCCGGGTTGCCGGCGGCGGTCGGCTTCGCCAGCACCGCGTCCGGAGCGATCTCGCAGGCCCGCTCCCGGGCGAACCCGTCCGAGAGCAGCTCGGCCAGCGGCACCTGGCTGTACGCCGGGTCGCCGACGTAGGCGTTGCGGTCGGCGAACGCCAGCGCGCTCGCCTCCAGGTAGGTGTGCAGCACCGGCACGGCCGGCAGCGAGCCGAGCGGGAAGGGCTCCAGGATGTTCAGCGCCTCCCCGACGGTCGACCCGCCGCTGGACGGCGGCGCCATCCCGTAGACCTCGAGCCCGCGGTAGTCGACCCGGGTGGGCTCCCGCAGCGGCGCCTCGTACCGCGCCAGGTCGACGGCCTCCAGCAGGCCCGGCCGGACCTCCGCGGCACCGGCCGCCTCGGGCGGGTCCTGGACCGTCCGCACGATCTCCTCGGCCAGCTCACCGGTGTAGAGCGGGTCCACGCCCTTGCCCGCCAGCAGCCGGTAGGTGTCGGCCAGGTGGGGGTTGCGGAACACCGAGCCCACCTCGGGCAGCGCCCCTCCGGGGAGGAACAGCTCGGCGGTCGGCGCGAACCGGCGGAACTTCTCCTCGTTGTCCGCCGTCTGCTGCCGGAAGGTCTCGTCGACGACGAAGCCCTCGTCGGCCAGCCGGGTCGCGCCCTGCAGCGCATCGTCCAGCGACCAGGTGCCGAACTCCTCCAGCGCCGTCGCCCAGGTGCGCGGGGTTCCCGGCGTGCCCACCGACAGCCCGCTCTCGACGGCCTCGGAGAAGGGGATCGGCTCGCCGGCGTCGTCGAGGAAGGCGTCGGCTCCCATCGCCAGCGGCGCGGTCTCCCGGCCGTCGATCGTGGTGACCTCGCCGGTGGCGGCGTCGTAGTACACGAAGAAGCCACCGCCGCCGATGCCCGCCGAGTAGGGCTCGGTCACGCCCAGCGCGGCGGCCGCGGCCACCGCCGCGTCGGCGGCGTTGCCGCCGGCGGCCAGGACGTCCAGGCCCACCCGGGTGGCGTCGGGGTCGACCGTGGCGACCGCACCCCCGGTGCCCACGGCGAGCGCGCGCTTCTCCGGTGGAGCAGTGCCCGGGTGGTCGCCCGGGGCGGCGCTCGCGGGGCCGCCGGCCACCAGGGAGCCGCCGGCGAGCACGGTGAGGGCCAGGACGGTGGTACGCGGACGCGGCATGGGATCTCCTCGGGCGTCATCGGCGCAGGAGGCCATGGGACACCCGCGCGGCCCGGCGCGCCAGGTGTCCCCGCGCGCCGTTCCGGAACGCAACCGGACGACCCGGTGTCACACGATCGTCGTGCCTGGTCGGGGCGCCGGCGGGTAGCCGGACAGCCATGGATCCCTCCCCGCGGCTCACCACCGCCACCCGCGCCGAGCTCCTCCGTCTGGCCCGCGAGCACGGGATCCCCGGCCGCAGCCGGATGACGAAGGACGAGCTCGTCGCCGAGCTGCGCGAGCGGTCCGCGCCGCTGCAAGAGACCGAGCGCCCCGGGCCGGGCCGGCGGCAGATCAGCTCCCGGGTCGAGGCCTTCCGCCGGCTCGCCGAGGCCCGCGCGGCCGGCGAAATGGTCTTGATCCCCCGCATGCTCACCGGCAACGACCGCCGGGTTCACGTGCGGGAGACCGTCCGCGAGGACCACGAGACCCGGATCGCGAGCGGTGACCTGGAGGCGCGGGCGAAGTTCGACAAGCTCGCCGGGTCGGTCTTCCACTTCTTCCGCGGCACCAACCTGCTCTTCTACCGGGACCTGGTGGGCGAGGACGCCCGGCTGCCCACCGTGCTGGCGCTCGGCGACGTCCACCCCGGCAACTTCGGCGTGATGCCGAGCTCCGACAACGTGCCGGTCTTCGGTGTCAACGACTTCGACGACGCCTACTACGCGCCGTTCACCTGGGACCTCAAGCGCGGCGCCGTCGGGTTCCTGCTCGGAGCGGCGGAGAAGTCCGGCCACGGCCCGAAGAAGCAGCGGGCCATCGCCCGCCGGTTCGTGCGCGGCTACGTCGCCGGCATCGCCTCCTACGCCGCCGACGGCCGGGAGCAGACCGAGCAGCTCCGGATGGACAACGCTCCGCCGCTGATCGCCGGGCTGATCGCCGGCACGCTGGAGACCAGCCGCGCCGACTGGCTGGCCGGCCTGCTGGACGAGACCCGGACCGGCTTCCGGACCGACGAGGAGCTGGTGCCGGTCAGCAGCCGCCGGGCGGAGTTCCAGCAGCTCGTCGACCGCTACGTCACCGAGAACGAGGTGGCGGTCCCCGAGCGCGCCGGCCGGATGCGGGTGAGGGACGTCGCCGAGCGGCGCGGCGCCGGCACCGCCTCGCTCGGCCTGACCCGGTACTACGTGCTGATCGCCGGCGTGCGCGACGACGGGACCGACGACCTGCTCCTGGAGTTCAAGCGCGCCCGCCGCTCGGCCCTGTCCGGGCTGGTGCCGCCGTCGGGCTACGAGGTGGACGGTCAGGGTGACCGGATCCGGCACGCCCAGCGGGTGCACCTGGTCAGCGGCGACGTCTTCTACGGCAGCGTCGACATCGACGGCCAGAGCTTCATGGTGCGCGAGCGCGCGCCGTTCCGGGACGACCTCGGGCTGGGCCCGCTGTCGCCCGGGGAGTGGAAGGACTACGCCGGGATCTGCGGCCGGGTGCTGGCGCACACCCACGCGATGAGCGACGAGACGGGGAACGTCGACTACGACGTGGAGCCGGCGATCCTCGACGCGATCGGCAACCGGGACCTGTTCGTCGACGACATGCTCCGGTTCGCCGAGGAGGCGGCCGCCCGGGTGCGCCGGGACCACGCCCTCTTCGCCGCCGACCACGCCCTGGGCGCGTTCCGCAGCGTCGACGTCGTCTACCGCTGAGCGCCCCGCGGCCGGTCGACGTCCTCGGCCCCATCGGCCGAGGCCGCGGCGGCCGCGTCCTGGGCGACGTCCCCGGGAAAGCCCTCGGCATCGGCGGGCCGTCGGCCGGCGTCCTTGCGGAACGAGGCGTCCACGCGCTGGAAGCCCTTGTACCGCTCGCTGCGCGCGTAGCCGGTGTAGGCCCGGACGTCGGCCGGGGTCAGCTCCACGTCGTCGGTGAACGGGGTCAGCAGCGACCGGGGGTACAGCCGCCGGTGCCGGACGACGTTGATCTCCGCGGCCAGGACCACGACCAGCGCCTGCAGGTAGATCCAGACGACCAGGCCGAGGATCACGCCGAAGACCCCGTAGACGTCGCTGGACCGCGTCACGTACGTGCCGAAGTAGTAGGTGCCGAGCACGTGCAGCAGCTCCCAGAGCACGGCGGCGATGACGGCACCGACGGCGACGTTCCGCCACTCCAGCCGGCGTGCGGTGAGCACCTGGTAGACCACCAGGAAGATCCCGACGTTGATCGCCAGGCTGGCCAGCGTGCCGGTGGCCGTGACCACCGGGCCGGGCACCGGCAGGACGTCGGAGAAGGTCGCCACGAAGGCGGTCAGCGCCGTCGACACCACCGCCCCGAACCCGAGGGCCAGGACCAGCAGCAGGCTGCGCAGCCGCGACAGCAGGGGGTTGGGCTGGGCGAAGCGCGGCACGGCGTAGATCCGGTTGAGCGCCGCCTGGGCCGCCTGCATGACGCCCAGCCCGCCGTAGAGGCTGCCCAGGACGCCGATGACCAGCGCGACGCCGCTGCCCCGGAAGGTGCCGATGTTCTCCTCCAGCACCGGACCCAGCAGCGGGAAGTCCGACAGCGCGGACTCGAGGATCCGCTGCTGTAGCCCGGGGTCGTCCTGCAGCAGGAAGCCGAGCACCGAGGTCAGCATCAGCAGCAGCGGGAACAGCGAGACGAACCCGTAGTAGGTGATCAGCGCGGCGAGGTGCGGCCCGCGGTCGTCGGCGAACTTGTAGACGACCGCCAGCGGAAGGGCCACCGCGGGGTGCCGGGACTGGAACGCGTCGATGCGGTCGACGACCCCCATGCGTGCATCCCTCCTCCGTCGGCGGCACCCGGGTTCGGCGATGTGCGCGTACGGCGGGGTCCGCCGCCGGTAACGCGCCGTTCCCGCACATCGCTTCCCGTGGGGGCAGGGATACCGCGCCCGTCGGCGGCTATGCGGGCCTGGTCAGCGCGGCCACCACCGCGGGGTAGATCTGCTCGGCGACCGCCCGCAGCTCGGCGTCGGTCCGGTCCTGGACCGGGTGCGGCACCAGCACGTAGGGCGCCGGGAACCCGAGCGCCTCACCCTGCAACCGGGAGGCCTCCGCGAACGCCTCGCTGGCGAGGAACACCCCCACCACGCCACGCCGCTCCAGGTCTGCGATGTCATGCACACTGCACGACGTGCAGGAGCCCTAATCGGCCAGCGCCTCGATGACCACCTCGCACTGCTCGGCGATCTCGTGGCGCAGGTCGACCGGGGCGGTCCGGGCGAACGTGGGCTTGCGGTACCGGCGCACCACGGCGCCGTCCGCGGTCAGCAGCTCCTCGAGCCGGTTCAGCACGACGTCGCCGCGGGCCTTGCTGATGTCGAGCAGCCCGACGCTGCGATCGCGCAGCGACTCCGGGCGGGGCAGCAGATCCCGGGCGGACGTCTGCCGCTCGCCGGTCGGGTCCAGGACGGTTCTCATGCGCGCACCTCTCTGGTCACCGGGGCGCTCCCGGTCTCACCGGCCACCCAGCCGCCGACGACGGCGCTGAACAGGCCGGCGTCGCCGCCGGCGTGCGCCACCAGCAGCCCACCGGGCCGGAACTTGGGCAGCTCGGCCCGGGCCAGCCCGGGCGGCACGCCCTCGGCCATGCCGCCCGCGCCGCGCACCAGCTCGTCGGCGGGCAGGGTGAGCAGCTCTCCGAGCTCGGCCAGCAGCCGCGCGCGGTCCCAGCCGGCCTCGCGGAACACCCGGCCGTGCTCCGGGGAGACGATCAGCATCGCGTCGAAGGCCATCGGCAGCTTCGGGTGGGCGTTGACCCGCAGGCAGGCGGCGAAGGTGCGGGCCAGTGACTCCGGCTCCCGGCTGAGCTGGTCGACCACGGGCTGGACGCCGGAGCCGGCGAAGAGCGTCACCGCGTCCCCGGCCACCCCTCGATCGGCCGCCAGCGGCGCGAACGGGCTGCCCGCCTCGCGCTCGGCGAAGCAGAAGGTGAGCTTCCCCGGGTTGCCCAGGGTCGCCCGGTCGATCCCGCCGGGCACTCCCCCGCCGACGTTGCGCACGACCAGCTGCAGCGCCCGGCCGATCGTCGCGTTGGCGCGGTTGCCCTGCCCGAGCGCGTTGACGCCGCTGTTCATCCCGATCCGGGCGGCGACCGGGCCGTTGACGACCACGACCGGGCCGGCGAAGTAGGTCGTCGCCAGGAGGCCGTGCAGTGCGAACTCCTCCGCGGACGCCGCCTCCAGCGCGGCCAGCACCACCGGCAGGTACTCCGGCAGGCAGCCGGCCATCACGGCGTTGACGGCGACCTTCTCGACCGTGCACTCCACCAGGTCCGGCGGCACGAGCGCGATCACCTCGGCCGGGTCGCGGGTGGTGCCGCGCAGCATCCGCAGCACCCGCTCCGCCGTCGGGGGGACGACGGGCAGCCCGTCGGTCCAGCCGCGGTCGAACATCGCCTCGTGCTCGTCCTCGAGGTCGGCCAGCTCCACCCGCCGGCTGGACAGGCCGCTGCCGCCGTAGCGCGCCTCCAGGGCGTCGACCCGGAACGGGTCCACCGACAGGGAGCCGCAGCCGGGCCGGTGCTCGGGCAGCTCCGCGCCGAGCCCGGTGACGCCGGTCAGCTGCTCCCACTGCTCCCGGCTCCAGCCCACGACCCGGGCCGTCTCCGCGCCGTCCTGCACCCGCAGCAGCGTGGGGACGGTCTCGATGCCCAGCCGGTAGGACAGCTCCAGCTCGGTGTCGTCCCCGGGGAACCAGCCGGCGTCGTCCTGGCACCACACGGCTGCGCCGAGCTGCCGCAGCACCGGCTCGACGAGCCGGCAGGTGGGGCAGTCGCGCTTGACCACGGCGACGAGGCCGTCAGGGAGGCGCACTCCCGGACCGTACCGAGGTGCCGGTCACCCGGCCACCGGCGCGCGGGGTGGCCCCCTACCGATCGGCGCGCAGGTCGTCCGGGCCGTGCGACCGCGCGGCCAGCCACTGCTGCCACTCCGCGCGCCCGCCGGCCCCGGAGCGGGCCGCGAGGAGGACCAGCGCCGCCACGGCCAGCACCGCCGCGACGAGCAGGACGGACCCGAGGACGTGCCAGTCGAACAGCGGCGGGACCGTCATGCTGCCGGGAGCCGGCGAGGAGGGAGGCGGGGCCATGGGCAAGGGTGTGCCCCGGCGCCGGACGCATCGATCACTCGCGAGCCATCACTCACCCGCACGTGGGACATCACCGGGTGCAACTGCCGGCGGAGGCGCCGCCCGCACCGGTGCGCCGGCCCCACCCGGCCGGGTGAGCCGACGGTCCGTAGGCGGGCGAAGCGCTGCACCACCGCCCTACCGTCGGTCCGATGGCAACCCGACGGGGACGCGAGGCGACCTGATGAGCACTGCGACGCAGCACCAGAATTCTGCCCTGGTCGCCGGCGGGGACCCGCCGGCCGAGCACGGCCGGCCGAACGTCTCGGGCGACCTGCCCACCCTCTTCCGGGCCGCGCCGATGTTCGGCCGGGCGCTGGCCGGCTACGACCGCTTCCAGGTCGACACCTACGTCCAGTGGGCGGAGGACGAGCTGGCGACGGCGGAGCGGGAGCGCGAGCACCTGCTCGCCCGCTGCCTGGACACCCAGTCGGCCCTCGCCGAGGCCCGGGAGCTGCTCGACCACTCGGCCGGTGGCGGCGAGTTCCTCCGGCTGTCGGAGCGGATCGGGTCCATGCTCGCCGCCGCCGCCGACCAGGCCGAGGGCATCACCGCCGAGGCCGAGGCCGTGCGGGCCGCGGCGCAGGAGGCGGCCGAGGAGCTGCAGGAGCGGGCCGCCGCGGACCTCGCCGCCGCGCGGACCCGGGCCCGGGAGACCGTGGCCGCCGCGGAAGCGCGGGCCGAGGCGATCCGCGCGGCGGCCGACCGGGTGCTCGCGGAGGCCGAGCAGACCCGCCGGGAAGCCGCCGACGAGGCGGCGGCGCGCATCGCGCAGGCGCGGGCGGCGGAGCAGGCCGCCGCCGACCACGCCGCCCTGCTGGCGGAGCAGGCCGCGGCCGACGTCGCCGCCCTCCGGCTGCAGGGCCGGGACGAGGTCGTCCGGATGCTGGCCACCGGCCGGGAGGAGCGCCGGCGCGCGGACGCCGCGGCGGAGGCGGACCGGGAGCGCCTGGACTCCGCGGCCGCCGACCGGCGGGCCGCGCTGCTGGCGGACGTGACCGACCTCGTGCGCCGGCGGTCCGTCCTCGAGGCGGAGCTCCGGCGCGCGGCCGGCTCGATCGCGCTCCCGACGGAAGGCCCGCCGGCCGCTCGCACCGGCGGCCTCCTGGGCCGTACCCGGCTGCTGTCGACGCAGCGGCACCGCTGAGCCGCCGCGGGGCGGCCGGCGTGCGCTACTCGAAGTAGCGCCGCGGGGTGTCCACGAGCATCGTGCTGATCTGCTCGTCGGTCATCCCCCGCTCGCGAAGCATCGGGAGCACGTCCTTGCTGATGTGCGTGAAGTTCCAGTTCGGCTGGACCTGCTGGAAGGCCGCCCGGGCCGCCGGGTCGGGGAAGTAGTCGATGAAGCAGCTGGCGTCGTGCGCCAGCACCATCCGGTCGGCGTAGCCGCGCTCCGCGAGGGCGACGATCGTGTCCACCCGGTGGTCGGTGGCGTTGTAGATGTCCAGGCCGAACCGGTCCATGCCCAGCAGGCACCCGGCGTCGGCGAGGTCGGTCAGGTAGTCGAGGTCGTTGCTGTCACCGGCGTGCCCGATGACCACCTTGGTCAGGTCGACCCCCTCCTCCCGGAACACCTGCAGGGCCAGCCGGCCGGCCTCGTTGTGGGAGGACGTGTGCACGGTGATCGGCGCGCCCGTGTCGCGGTGGGTGGCCGCGCAGGCCCGCAGGTTGCGCTCGACTCCGGGCGTCAGCCCCTTGGCCTCGACCACGCACTTGAGGAACGCCGCCTTGACGCCGGTGTCCGCGATGCCGTCGCGGACGTCACGGGTGAAGTCGTCGACCATCGGGTCGGTCGGCAGGTCCAGGGCCAGCCCCGGGCCGCGGTGCTCGTACTGGTGCGGGATCTCGTCGTAGGTGTAGAGCCCGGTGGCGACGATGATGTTGATGTCGGTCTGCTCGGCGACCCGCTGCACCCGCGGGATGTAGCGCCCCAGCCCCCACACGGTCGGGTCGACGATCGTGTCGATGCCGAGCGCCTTGAGCTCGTTGAGCTGGTCCACGGCGTCGGCGACCCGCTCGTCCTCGTCCCACCAGTCCCCGGCGCCGTAGTTCTGCACGTGCTCGGTGGAGAGCACGAACACGTGCTCGTGCATGAGCGTCGCGCCGAGGTCGGCGGTGTCGATCGGGCCACGGACGGTCTCGACGGTGGGCACGGAGAAGCCTCCAGGGGTGGGTGGGTTGGGACCTGCGTCAGCGGATGGGCTGCCACTCGGTCTGCTGGCGCAGCGAGGGCTTGAGGACCTTGCCGCCGGGGTTGCGCGGCAGCGGTTCGGTGCGCACGGAGACGAACTGCGGGACCTTGAAGTCGGCGAGCTGCTCCCGGGCGAAGGCGAGCAGGTCCGCCGGGTCCAGCGCGCGGCCGGGCAGCGGGACCACGACGGCGCCGACCTTCTCGCCCATCATCGAGTCGGGCACGCCGACGACGGCGACCTCGCCGACGGCGGGGTGCGCGGCCAGGGCGTTCTCGACCTCGACGCAGTACACGTTCTCGCCGCCGCGGTTGATCATGTCCTTCTTGCGGTCGACGACGTGCACGAGACCCTCGTCGTCGATGCGGGCCAGGTCGCCGGTGTGCAGCCAGCCGTCGACGAACGTCTCCGCGGTCTGCTCGGGCTTGCGCCAGTAGCCGGCGACCACGTTCGGGCCGCGGATCAGCAGTTCGCCGACGCCCGTCGCCGGGTCCGGCTCGGTCACCGACAGGTCGACGACCGGCGCGGCGAAGCCCACCGAGTCGGCGTGCGCGGCGGCGTACTCGTCCGGTAGGTACGTCGACACCGAGGACGTCTCGGTGAGCCCGAAGCCGTTGCCGACGCGGGCGGTCGGGAAGGCCGCCTTGATCCGGTGCACCAGGTCGGGGGCGATCGGCGCTCCCCCGTAGCTGACCGCCCGCACCGAGGAGGTGTCGACGTCGGCGAAGCCCGGCTGCTGGAGCGCCAGCCAGTAGATCGCCGGCACGGTGGTGAGCACCGAGATGCGCTCCTCCTCGATGGCGCGCAGGAAGGCGCCGACCTCGAACGCCGGCATGATCACCGCCGTCCCGGCCACCGCGGTGACGACCAGCAGCTGGGAGTTGCACCCGGTCACGTGGAAGAGCGGCACCGAGATCAGCGTCGACAACTGCTCGTCGCGGGGCAGCCCGAGGCAGCGCAGGCAGGTCTCGACGTTGGACAGGAAGTTCTCGTGGGTGGTCATCGCACCCTTGGGGAAGCCGGTGGTGCCGCTGGTGTAGAAGATCCCGGCCAGGTCGGTGTGCGCCTGGTCGGTGACGGCCAGCGGCTCGCCGTCCGGCAGCGCGGCCCCGGGTTCGACGACGTACGCGGCGCCGGAGTCCTCGACGACGTAGCGCACCTCGGGTTCGGCGAAGCGCGTGTTGACCGGGACGACGACGGCCCCGGCCAGCAGCGTCCCCCAGAACACCAGGACCCAGTCGTTGCCGTTGGGCAGCCGGTTGGCCACCCGGTCGCCCGGCGCCACGCCCGCGGCCCGCAGCCCGCCGGCCACCCGGGTCGCGCGGTCCCACAGCTGCCGGTAGCTGATCCGGTCGCCGCCGAGCTCGACCAGCGCCTCGGCGTCGGGAGCGGCGTCGACCGCCGCGCGCAGCAGCTGCACCAGGTTGGGCGCCAGGCCGGTGTAGCGGCGGATGCCGTCGGGCCCGACCTCGGTCCCGCTCCGGTCGAAGGGGTACGGCATCTGCGACCTCCCGCTGACGGCGCTGTCGGCGTGCCCCGGCAGTCTGTCGGCGTCCGCCTCCGGTGTCCACCAGACCGTTCGCCGCGACCGGACGCGGGGGACGGCGGCGAACGGTCGGAAGGGTGGGGCCATGCGCAGACGGGCCTTCCTCGCCGCGACGGGGGCGGCGCTGCTCGGGGCCTGCTCCACCCCGGCCGCCGGCCCCTCGACCGCTCCCGCCCACCGCAGCCCCCGGACCTCTCCGCCCGCGCCGCCGGCCGGCCCCCCGACGTCGGCCGGCGCACCGCCGACGCCCGCGACCGCCGAGGAGGTGCTGGCCCGCGCCACCGTGCCGGTGCTCTGCTTCCACCAGCTGCGCGACTTCCGCCCGGACGACAGCGCCTACGCCCGCACGCTCATCACCCCGCCAGCGGTCTTCCGGGCCCAGCTGCAGGCGCTGCGCGACGGCGGGCGGACCCCGATCGGCGCCCCCGAGCTGGTGGACCACCTGCAGTTCGGCACGCCCCTCCCCGACCGGCCGGTCCTCCTCACCTTCGACGACGGCTCGCCGACCCACCACACGGTGGCGCTCCCCGTGCTCCGCGAGTTCGGCTTCCCGGCGGCGTTCTTCCCGATGACCGTGGTCCTCGGCAAGCCCGACTGGCTGAGCGCGGACCAGCTCCGCGACCTGGACCGGGCGGGCATGACCATCGGTGCGCACACCTGGGACCACCAGCGGGTCGACCGGCTCACCGGTGACGAGTGGGCGGTGCAGCTCGACCGGCCGCGGGCCGAGCTGGGCGAGCTCCTCGGGCACCCGGTGGACCTGCTGGCCTATCCGCACGGCGTCTGGTCGCCCGAGGCGCTGCCCCGGGTGGCTGCGGCGGGCTACCGGGCGGCCTTCCAGCTCGCCGATCCGCTGGACCCGACGGACCCGCTGCGGACCATCCGCCGGATCATGCCGCCGCCGACCTGGGACGGCCCGACGCTGCCCGCCCGGCTGGACTCGGCGTTCTGACCGGTCAGCCCTCCCTGCCGAGCGCCGCCAGGGCGGCGAGCACCGCCGGCCAGGCCGCGCTGCGGGGATCGATCGGGGCGAAGTGCCCGCCTGCGACGGCGACGAGGACGGCTGCCGGGTGGGCGGCCACGTAGGAGTCGCTCAGCTCGAGGGGGACGATCTCGTCCCCCGTTCCGTGCACGATGCGGACCGGCACGGCCGGCGGGGGCAGGCGCACCGGGTCCAGGTCGGGCCGCGCCGTGGCGTCCTCGCCCAGAAAGGCCCGGACCGCGCCGGACCCGAGACCGAGCGCCTGCGCCCGCCGGAGGTCGGCGACCGGCGCGAGGGCCAGCACCCCAGCCGGGCCGTGCGAGCCGGCCATGGCCGCGGCCGCCTGCAGCGCGAGGTGCCCGCCGGCGGAGTGCCCGGCGAGCAGCACCGGCCGGCCCCGGCCCGCGGTCGCCCGCACCGCCGCGTGCACGTCGGCGACGGCGAGGTCGGGACGGCCGGGGACGCGCCGGTACTCCGGGGCCACCGTCGGCCAGCCGGCCGCGGCCAGCGCCTCGGTCATGGGTCGAACGTGGGCCCGGTCGTACTCCGGCCGCCAGAACCCGCCGTGCACCACGACGACCACCGGCCGGCCCGGCCCCTCCTCCCGCGCGTGCCGGACGTCGGCCACCTGCTCGGCCCCCGGGCCGTACCGGAGGACGGCGTCGGGGGGCGCCGCCGGACGGGTCAGCACCGCGCGGTCCTCGGCCTGGGCGTGCGGGAGCATGTGCGCGAGGATCGACCGCGCCCGCCGGTGACGTCCAGCCGGCCCGGCGGCCGGGGAGGGACGTCATGGCGATCGACGACGGCGGGCGGCCCGACGTCCGCGCGGAGCTGGACTACGCCGGCTACCTGGCGCTGGACACGCTGCTGTCCGCGCAGCGCCCGATCAGCGACCACCACGACGAGCCGCTGTTCATCATCCAGCACCAGACGACCGAGCTCCGGCTCAAGCTCGCGCTGCACGATCCCCGGCTGGATGGGGCACGCCGACCCGTTCGCCATGGGCCCGGAGCACGTCCCGGCGCCGGGCATCCGTCGTCTGCTCAGCGGCACGCCTCCCGTCCTCGGCATGCTCCCGGTCGAGGACATGCTGGCGCTGGTGGAGCGGGCCGGGATGCCGGCGATCCGGGCCAAGTCGGTGGTGCTCACCGAGTTCACCATCGCCGTCGCCGACGAGGTCCTGGCCCCGCTCGGGGTCGTCGTCGCCTCACCGCGGGACGCCGACCGGCGCGGCGGCCACGTCACCCTCGAGCACGACGCGATGCGGACGGTCGTCGACCGGCTGTGGCGGCGGGGCGTCGTCCCCGACTTCCGGCGGCCGCGAGGGCTGCGGATCGGCCTCTCCCCGTTGAGCACGAGCTTCACCGAGGTGGCGACGGCGCTCGCGCACGTGGCGCAGCTGCTCGGCGCGGTCCGCGGAGGGACCGACGCGGGCGGCCCGGCGGGACGGGCGGGACGGTAGGAAGGGGCATGCCCGAGTCGTTCCCCTCGCTCGCCGACCTCGCCGCGGAGGAGGCCGAGCTGCAGCTCACCTCGTTCACCAACGACGACGCCTGGGAGCTCGGCGCCGCACTGGTCGCCACCGCCCGCCGGGCGGCCGCGCCGGTCGCCGTCGAGATCTCCCGCAACGCCCACCGGCTGTTCGCCGTCGCGCTCCCCGGCGCGACCCCGGACAACGCGTCGTGGATCGAGCGGAAATCCCGGGTGGTGCACCGGTTCGGGCACAGCTCGCTGTACGTCCGCCAGGCGAGCATCGAGCGGGGCACCACCTTCGAGGCCGAGTTCGGCCTGGACCCCGCCCGGTACGCGGCCCACGGCGGGGCGTTCCCGCTGCTGGTGCGTGACGTCGGGCCGGTCGGCGTCGTCACGGTCTCCGGGCTGCCCCAGCTGGAGGACCACCGCATGGTCGTCGGCGCGCTCCGGGAACACCTGGGCCGCTGAGCCCGGTGCCGCGGACGCCGGTTCCGGGGCGGCCGGTTCCCGGAGCCGCGACGGTGGTATCCCCCTCCGGGGCGCTCGGCCCCCGGAACCACCCACCGCCGCGCCCCGCGCCACCCGCCGGGCGCCGCAGCGACACGGAGGAGCACGCATGACGGTCCTGGTCGGATACCTGCCCACCCCCGCCGGCGAGGCCGCCTTCACCGCCGGGCTGCAGGAGGCGCGGCGGCGCTCGGAGCCGCTGGTGGTGGTGAACACCGCCCGGAGCGGCGCCCCGGTGAGCGTCGAGGTCGCACCCGAGCACGCGGTCCAGCAGATGACCCGGCGCGCCGCGGCCGAGGACGTGCCGCTCGACCTGCGCCAGACGGCGCACGACGGGGACGCCGCCGACGAGGTGCTGCGGACCGCCCAGGAGGTCGATGCCTCGGTGATCGTGATCGGCCTGCGCCGGCGCTCCGCCGTCGGCAAGCTCCTGCTGGGCAGCAGCGCCCAGCGGATCCTGCTCGATGCGGACCGCCCGGTGCTCGCCGTCAAGCCGTGAGCCGTCCCCGCCCGGTGTGACGAACGTCCACCGACCGGTCCGGTCGGAGAACCGACCGAATCGGTCGGTTGCGGTCGTAAGCTGGTCGGCGTGGCGCGACCGTTCCGGCAGCAGACCGACGACGGCATCCTCGACCGGGCCGCTGCCCTCTTCGCCCGCCGGGGCTTCGCCAAGACCTCGCTGCAGGACATCGCCGCCGCCGTCGGGCTCTCCAAGGCCGGGCTGCTGCACCACTTCCCGAGCAAGGAGGCGCTGTACGACGCGGTGCTGGCCCAGGCCGGCACGCTCGGGCAGCGGGTGCTCGCCCAGGTCAGCGACCTGCCCGTCGGGCCGGACCGGGACCGGCGCGCCATCGACGTGCTGGTGGACATCGCGTTCGACCACCCCGGCGTGGTCGCCCTGCTCCTCACCCCCCTGACCCGGGGCGACTCCGACTACGGCGAGCCCGAGATGGACGCCGCCGGCGCCGCAGCGCTCCAGGCCCTCGGCGTCACCCTCGACGCGCCGGTGTCCGAGCGGACCATCCGCGCGATCGGCGCGCTCTCCTCGCTCGCCGTCCTGACCCTGGCGGCGCACGGCCAGGACGAGCCGGCCACCTGGCGGGCCGCCATCGTCGCCACCTGCTTCGACGCGCTCGGCCACCCCCGGCCCGGCGCCACCCTCCCCGTTCCCCACCAGTAGAGGTCTGATCCCGCATGGCTGTGTTGTTGTCCCGGATCGGTGCCTTCTCGCACCGGCACCGGGTGTCCGTGGTGGCCGTCTGGCTGGTCCTCCTCGTCGGCGGCGGCGTGGGGGCGGTCACCCTGGCCGGCGACACCTCGAACAGCTTCTCCATCCCGGGCCAGGAGTCGACCAACGCCCTGGAGCGGATCGACGAGGAGTTCGGCTCGGCCGGCGGCGCCAGCGCCCGCGTGGTGTTCCAGGCGCCGGACGGCGAGACGGTCACCACCCCGGAGAACGCGGCGGCGATCCAGGCAGTCGTCGGTGAGCTCGGGCAGCTGCCCGGCGTGACCTCGGCGACCACCCCGCTCGACCCGGCCGCTCCGGCGGTGAACCAGCAGCAGGACACCGCCTACAGCACCGTCACCTACGACGCCGTCCCCGGTGAGGTGACTCCCGAGCAGCAGGACGCGCTGCTCGCCGCCGTCGACGACGCACGGGACACCGGCCTGACCGTCGAGGTCTCGGGCGAGGCCGTGCAGGAGCCCCCGCACGTCGGCGGTCCCGCCGAGGTGGTGGGTGTCGTCATCGCCCTGCTCGTCCTGGCGGTCACCTACGGCTCGCTGATCACCGCGGGCATGAACCTGCTGACCGCCGTGGTGGGTGTCGGCATCGGCGTCATCGGCATCACCATCGCCACCGGCTTCATCGACCTGTCGTCGACCACGCCGATGCTGGCCGCGATGCTCGGCCTGGCCGTCGGCATCGACTACGCCCTGTTCATCATCACGCGGTACCGGCAGGAACTGCATGCCGGCTCCGACGCGGGCACCGCCATCGCGACCGCGGTCGGCACCGCGGGTTCGGCCGTCGTCACCGCCGGCCTGACCGTGGTCATCGCACTGACCGGCCTCTTCGTCGTCGGCATCCCGTTCCTGACCCAGATGGGTCTGGCCGCGGCCGCGACGATCGTCGTCGCCGTCCTCGTGGCGCTGACCCTCGTGCCCGCCGTGCTGGGTTTCCTGGGCGAGCGCGCGCTGCCGCGCCGGGAGCGCGGCACCGGCTCCGCGGGCAAGCACGAGGCGCCGGCCCCGCAGCGCAACTTCCTGGCCGGCTGGGCCGCCACGGTCACCCGCCGCCGCGTGCTGTCGCTGCTGCTGACCGTCGTGACGCTGGGGATCATCGCCATCCCGTTCGCGTCGATGCAGACGACCCTCGTGCAGGAACCGCCGGAGGGCAGCACCGGCGCCCGGGCCCAGGAGATGCTCGCGGAGGGCTTCGGGGAGGGCTTCAACGGCCCCCTGGTCGTCCTGTTCGAGGGCGCGGGCGCCGTCCAGGCCGCGGGCCGGTCGATGGAGACGGTCGCGGGGCTGGACGACGTCGCCCTGGTGGTCCCGCCGACCCCGAACGCCGACGGCACCGCCGCCCTGCTCACCGTGATCCCCGTGTCGGGGCCGGCCGACCCGGCGACGGAGGAGCTGGTCGCCGACCTGCGGGCGGAGCTGGCCGACCTCGACGGTGCCGAGGCGTCGGTGACCGGCCAGACCGCGGTCAGCGTCGACGTGGCGCAGGCGCTCGACGAGGCGCTGCCGATCTACCTGGTGCTGGTGGTCGGTCTCGCGCTGGTGCTGCTCGTGCTGGTCTTCCGCTCGCTGCTGGTCCCGCTGGTGGGGGTGCTCGGCTTCCTGCTCACCATCGGCGCCTCGCTCGGCGCCACCGTCGCGGTGTTCCAGTGGGGCTGGCTGGCCGACGTGGTCAACCTGGACAGCACCGGGCCGCTGATCAGCCTCACGCCGATCCTGGTGATCGGCATCCTGTTCGGCCTGGCGATGGACTACCAGATCTTCCTGGTGTCCCGGATGCACGAGGCGCACAGCCACGGCACCCGTCCGCTGGAGGCGATCCGGACCGGCTTCGGCCAGGCGGCCCCGGTCGTCGTCGCCGCGGCGCTGATCATGTTCTCCGTGTTCGCCGGCTTCGTGCCCGCGGGTGAGGCCACGATCAAGTCGATCGCGTTCGCCCTCGCGGCCGGCATCCTCTTCGACGCCTTCGTCGTCCGGATGGTCCTGGTGCCGGCCGCGCTCGCCCTGCTCGGCGAGCGCGCGTGGTGGCTCCCTGGCTGGCTGCGCCGGCTGCCCGTCCTGGACGTCGAGGGCGCCGCGCTGGAGAAGGGCGCCACCCCGTCCGGGGACCGCGAGCCGGTGGGCGCCACCCGCCACTGAGCGACCGCACCGCCGCACGGCCCGTCCCCCGGGGGCGGGCCGTGCGCCGTCCGGCCGGAGCGGTCAGCGCTCCCCGTCCCCGTCGCCCTCCGGGGCGGCGTCGCGGTCGCGCGGGAACCAGAGCACCCGCTGCGGGAAGGGGATCTCGATACCGGCCGCGTCCAGCGCCCCCTTCAGCGAGATGGCGACCGCGCTGCGCACCCGCCAGCGGCTGGCGATGTCGGCCGGGTGCCAGTAGCGCACCGCCACGTTGATGGAGGACTCGCCGAACTCCTCCACCCACACCTCCGGCGGCGGGCTCGACTGGACGCCCTCGGCCGCCCCGCAGGCGCGCAGGAGCACCTGCCGGGCCCGCTCCAGGTCCGCGTCGTAGGGGAGCCCCACGGTGAGCGACGTCCGGCTGACCGGCGTCCGGGTGTAGTTGGTGATCGGGTTCTTCAGCACCTCGGCGTTGGGCAGGTACACGACGAGACCGTCGTAGGTGCTGAGCACCGTGGTGCGCAGGTTGACGTCCTCGACCACCCCCTCGTGGTCGCCGCTGCCGATCTGCTCCCCGACGCGGAACGGGCGCCGCACCTGGAGCAGCACCCCGGCGACGAAGTTCTGCAGGATGTCCTGGGCGGCGAACGCGATCGCGATGCCGCCCACGCCGAGCGCCCCCACCAGCGGGCCGATGCTCACCCCGAGCAGGTCCAGGGCGTACACCGCCGCCACGGCCGCGACGATCACGCTCACGAAGCGCCCGACCACCAGGCCGACGTGGCGGCTGCCCTCGCGGTCGATCGCCCGGACCATGACGCGGCGCACGACGACCGCCAGCACCAGCCCGGCGAGGAAGACCGCCAGCGCCAGCACGGCTTCCTGCCAGGTGATCGGGTCGGCGACGACCACGGCGTCCTCGTCGGCCGCGAGGACAGTGAGGAAGGGCGCTCCGGGCACCTCCGGAGGCTAGGCAGTGGCGGCCGCTCCCGCAGACCGGGCAGGTCGCGGGGCGACGCGCCGGAGACCCCGGGGGCATGGATCGACGGCCGTCGGTGTTGGCTGTGTGACGGTCCGTCCGCAGGGACGTCGACCGAGCACGCCAGCCGTTCCCCACCGAAGGACGTCGTTTGTCCCAGCACGACCCACAGCCCGCCGCCACCTCGCGACGCCGGGAGCGCTCGGCCGCCCGCCGGCCGGAGGCCCGGCCCGAGGGTCGGCAGACCGACCGCGCCGCCGCCCGCGAGGAGCGGCGCGCCCAGGAGAGCTGGGTCGAGGGGGCCGCCCCGGCGCTGCCCATCCGCGCCACGCGCCCGGCCGAGGTCGTCTTCCACCTGGGCCCGACGAACTCCGGCAAGACCTACGAGTCGCTGCAGGCCCTGGCCGCGAACGGGTCCGGCGTCTACGCGGCGCCGCTGCGCCAGCTCGCCCACGAGGCCTACGCCAAGCTCTCCGCCGTGCTGCCGCCGGGCACGGTCGGCCTGTCCACCGGCGAGGAGGAGATCGACCCCTTCGCCCCCATCGTCTGCTGCACGGTCGAGAAGGCACCCATGCGCGGGGAGCTGCTCGTCCTGGACGAGTCGCACTGGATCGCCGACCCCGACCGGGGCCACCACTGGGCGCGGCTGCTGCTCACCGGCGAGTACCGGGAGATGCACCTGATCTCGGCCGCCGAGGCCTACCTGCTGCTGAAGCCGCTGGTCTCCGACGCCGAGCACGTCACGGTCGTCAACCACAAGCGGCTCTCCCGCCTGGACGTCCTCCGCACCCCGGTGCGCCCGGCCGACGTCCGGCCGCAGACGCTGGTCGTCGCCTTCTCCCGCAAGACCGTCTACGCCGCCGCGGCCGAGCTGGACCAGCACCGGCCGGGCAAGGTCGGCGTGCTCTACGGGGCGCTCCCCCCGGCCACCCGGCGCGAGGTGATCGAGCGCTTCACCCAGGGCGAGGTCGACGTGCTGGTCACCACCGACGTCATCGGGCACGGCATCAACGTGCCGGCCACCACGGTGCTGTTCGCCGAGACCACCAAGTTCGACGGCGCGCAGGTGCGGCCGCTGCGCAGCTGGGAGACCGCCCAGATCGCCGGCCGGGCCGGGCGCTACGGCCTCACCGGCCACGGCACGGTGGGCGTGCTCGCCGGGGTCACCGGCCTGCGCCCCGACGCCGGCATCCTCGCCACGGGCGCCGCGGTCGCTCGCGGCGACGCCATGAGCGACCTGCCCAAGAGGGCGCCGCGGCTGCGGCCGGAGCTGGCCGACCTGGGCGCCATGGAGGCCGTCGACCTGCCCGAGGCGCTGACCCGCTGGATGGCGTGGGCGCGGGGCGCGACCCGGGACCACGCGATGACCCCGGACGACGTGAGCACCCTCATCCTGCGGGTGCACGCCCTGCTGCCGCTGCTGCGCGGCCCGCTCGGCGCCGCCGGCGACCTGGACACCGTGTGGCGGCTGGTCAACCTGGCGATCGACTACAACCCGCCGCGGCGCACCCGCTGGATCACCCTCGCCGAGGCGGCCCTGCGGCACGCCGTCGGCCTGCCGGTCCAGCCGGAGAGCGTGCTCCCCGACGTCCCGCGCGGCGGGAGCGTCGAGGAGTTCGAGCAGGCGGCGGCCGCCGCCCGCGACGCCCAGACCCTGCTCCGCCAGTTCCCGGGCGTGGCCGGCCTGGACAGCGACGACGCCGCCTGGGTCGAGGAGGAGTGCGCCGAGATGATCACCGAGCTGCTGCCCGACGCCATCTCCCTGGGCAAGTCGGGCAAGTGCGTGGAGTGCGGCAGCGCGATCGCTCCCTGGTTCACCACCTGCCGGCCCTGCAGCGCCCCGGCCGGCCGGCACGGCGGCGAGCGCGACCGCCGTCCCGGTGGCGGTGCCCGCCGCACGCCGGCCCGGGCGGCCGGCCGTGCGCCCGGCGGCCGGCAGGGCGGGCCCCGCGGACGCACCCGCCGGGGCTGACCTCCGCCGCGGCGGAAAGCCCTATCCCTCCGGGCCCATCCTGCGGGACGGTCGGCATCGTCCGCGGCACACGGCCGCGCGCGTCGAGGGGGTCGGGTCGTGCAGTTCTACCTGAACGGGTACCGGGCCGGGGACCCCTTCGTCGAGGAGCCGCACCCGTCGGTGGTCGAGCGCCCGGACGGGCTGCCCGGGGAGGTCGACGTCCTGATCGTCGGCTGTGGGCCGGCCGGCCTGGTGCTGGCCGCGCAGCTGGCCGCCTTCCCCGACGTCCGGACGGCGATCGTCGACCGGCGGGACGGCCCGCTCGCCGTGGGCCAGGCCGACGGTGTCGCCTGCCGCACGGTGGAGATGTTCGAGGCGTTCGGCCTGGCCGACCAGCTGGTGGCCGAGGCGTACTGGGTCAACGAGGTCTCCTTCTGGCGGCCGGACCCGGCCGACCGCAGCCGGATCGCCCGCACCGGCCGGGTGCAGGACGTCGAGGACGGCCTGTCCGAGTTCCCGCACGTCATCGTGAACCAGGCGCGGATGCTGGCCTGGCTGCGCGACCGCATGGCGCGGTCGGCGTCCCGGCTCGAACCCCGCTACGGCCTGCAGGCCGCCGACCTCCGGATCGACCGCGACGGCGAGCACCCGGTGACGGTCACCCTCCGGCACGTGCGGGGCGGGGTGGAGACCGGCGACAGCTCGACGGTCCGCGCCCGCTACGTCGTCGGGTGCGACGGCGCCCGCAGCGCGATCCGCGGCGCCATCGGCCAGGAGCTGGTCGGCGACCCGATGAACCAGTCGTGGGGCGTGCTGGACGTGCTCGCGGTGACCGACTTCCCCGACATCCGGCTCAAGTGCGCGATCCACTCGGCCAACCAGGGCAACATGTTGATCATCCCGCGCGAGGGCGGGTACCTGGTGCGCCTCTACATCGAGCTGGACGCGGTCCACGACCGGGAGATGCTCGAGAGCCGGGACGTGACGCCGGAGAAGCTGGCCGCGGTGGCCAACCGGATCATGGCGCCGTACACGATCGACGTGAAGGACGTCGGCTGGTGGTCGGTGTACGAGATCGGCCAGCGGCTGAGCGCGACGTTCGACGACCTGCCCGCCGGGGAGACCGACCGGCTGCCGCACGTCTTCATCGCCGGCGACGCCTGCCACACGCACAGCGCCAAGGCCGGCCAGGGCATGAACGTCTCCATGGCTGACGCCTGGAACCTCGGGTGGAAGCTCGCCGCAGTCCTGCGCGGCACCGCCCGGCCCGAGCTGCTGCACACCTACACCGTGGAGCGCCGGGCGATCGCCCAGGAGCTGATCGACTTCGACCGGGAGTTCGCCCGCATGTTCAGCGCGGCGCCCGCCGACGGCGACGCGGACGCCGGGGGCGTGGACCCGGAGGAGTTCCAGCGGTACTTCGTGCAGCAGGGCCGGTTCACCGCCGGCGTCGCCACCCGGTACGCGCCGTCGATGATCACCGGGGACACCGGGCACCAGCACCTGGCGGAGGGCTATCCGGTCGGGATGCGCTTCCACTCCGCCCCCGTGGTCCGGCTGGCCGACGCCAAGCCGGTCCAGCTCGGGCACGCCGCCCGCGCCGACGGCGCCTGGCGGCTCTACGTCTTCGCCGACCGGGCCGAGCCGGCGTCGGCGGGCTCGCGCGCCCGGGCGGTGTGCGAGTTCCTGGCGTCGGAGGCCTCCCCGATCACCCGGCACACCCCCGCCGGCGCCGACCCCGACGCGGTGATCGACGTCCGCGCCGTCTTCCAGCAGGGGCACCGCGAGCTCACCGTCGAGCAGCTGCCCCCGGCGCTGCTCCCGCGGAAGGGGCGGTTCGGGCTCGTCGACCACGAGAAGGCCTTCTGCCCCGACCCCGCGGCCGGCGACGTGTTCACGCTGCGCGGCATCGACCGCGAGCAGGGCTGCATGGTGCTGGTCCGGCCGGACCAGTACGTCGCGCAGGTGCTGCCCCTCGACGCGCACCGGCAACTGGCCGGCTTCCTGGCCGGCGTCCTGCTCGACGCCCGGTAGGACGACCCCCCTCCCGGAGCTCCCGCGCCGTGGCCGGCCCTGCCCGTCGGCTGACGGCGGAGGCGGGGCTCAGCCGCGCCGGGTGCGGCGGCGCAGCCAGCCGCCGCCGTACAGCGCCCAGAGCACGAGCAGGGGCTGGAAGAACAGCCGGAGCAGCCGCTTGCGGTCCGTGTCGAGGCCGAACGCGTCGGTGCCCTCGAGGTACTGGGCGACGTTGCCCGGGAAGATGACGACGAAGAACGCCGCCAGGAGCGCGCCGACCGTGCGCCGCCTCCGCGGGAGCGCGATGAAGCACGCACCCAGGGTGATCTCGGCGACGCCCGAACCGAGCACCGTCAGGTCCTCGTCGAGGGGAACCAGCCGGGCACCTGGGCCTGGAACTCCTGCCGCTGGACCGTCAGGTGCAGCGTGCCCGCCCCCACCATGGTCGCCCCCAGGAGCAGGCGGGCGGCGGTCCGGACGGCAGACGTCATGCCGGCACCGTAGCCGCACCGATCCGGTCGCACCGGCGGCCTGACCCTCGGGCAGAGTGGGCCGACCGCGACCTCCGGCGTCCGGCAGGGAGGAGCGAACCGCCACATGCCCACCACGGTGCTGCTCGTCCTCGACCTCGTGGGCACCTTCGCCTTCGCGCTCAACGGGGCGCTGATCGCCGTCCGCTCCACCCGGCTGGACATCGTCGGCGTGGTCACGCTGGGCATGACCACCGCGCTCGGCGGCGGCACGATCCGCGACGTCCTCCTCGGCGCCCTCCCCCCGGCTACGTTCGTCGACTGGCGCTACCTGGCGGTGGCCGCCTCGGGTGGCCTGATCGCCTTCTTCACCGGCCACTACCTGGAGCGGGTGTACGGCGCGATCAACGTGCTCGACGCCGCCGGCCTCAGCCTGTTCGCCGTCACCGGGGCGCTCAAGGCGCTCGACCTCGGCTTCGGGCCCGCCCAGGCGGTCGTCGTCGGCGGGATCACCGGCGTGGGCGGCGGCACGATCCGCGACGTGCTCATCCGCCAGGTGCCCACCGTGCTCAGCAGCGGGCTGTACGCCGTCCCGGCGATCGTCGGGGCGACCGCCGTCGTCGTCACCGAGCTGCTCGACGTCCGGAACGCGGCCGCCACGGTCGGTGCCGCCGTCCTGTGCTTCGCCATCCGGATGGTCGGCGTCCACTTCGACGTGAACGCCCCGTTCCCGCCGGGCCGCCGGTGGGACGAGGAGGAGTGAGGCCCAGGCGCCCGTTCCGCGCGCGGGCAGTCGGTCAGTACTCACCCCGCACGCGCATCGCCCACGGGCGGCCGTCCGGGTCGTAGGCCAGGCCGTACACCGGCTCGATCAGCCGGCGCAGCACCGGCCCGCCGCCGATCCGCCGGGGATGGGCACGCAGCCGGCCGCCCGGCCGCGGCCCGGTGCAGCCGCCGGCGTGCCATGCGTCGAGCTCCGCCGCGGCCCGGCGCATCGCCGCGGCCGCCTCGTCGGGGTGGAGAAGGTCGACGTCGTCCCCGTCGCCGCGGCCCAGGTGCTCGCGCATCAGCGCCAGTCGCAGCGAGCGCGCGAAGCCGCGGGCGCCGTCCCCCAGGCCGCCGGGGTCCACCGGGTCGCGACCGTCACGCTGCTCGTCGAGGACGGCGGCGGCCAGCTCCGAGTCGTGCGTCCAGGACCGGCGGTTGAGGTTGGCGCTGCCGACGGCCGCCCACACGTCGTCGACGATGGTGAGCTTGGAGTGCACGTACACCGGCCGTCCGGCCTCGTTCTCCAGGTCGAACAGCTGCACCCGGTCCCCGCCGGCCGCCACGACCATCCGCCACGCCGTGTTCTGGCCGAGCAACGAGGCGAGGAAGGTGAACCGGCTCTCGTCGTCGACGTGGCGCGGGACGACGGCGATCAGCCGGAGCTCCGGGGAACGGCGCAGAGCGGCGGCGAAGATGCGGGCGACCTCGCGCGACCACAGGTACTGGTCCTCGACGTAGACGAGCCGGCGCGCCCGGGACAGCGCTTTGGCGTAGCCCCGGGCCACGCTGCGCTCCCCCTCGGGCGCGAACGGATAGGCGGGCCGGCGCCGCGGATAGGTGCGCAGCAACTGGACGGTGCAGCTCCCCGCCGCCACCGGCGCCGGCGCCGGTGGCGGGAGACGGTCCGGCGTCCGGGGGACCCCGAGCAGCCGGTCGGGAACGGTGTGCCAGGGCCACCGGGTGGGCGGCGCCGGGTCGTTCCACCGCTGCCGGAACACCGACTCCAGATCCCGCACGGCCGGGCCCCGCACCTCCAGCTGCACGTCGTGCGCGGCCGGGGTCGGCCCGTAGACGGGCGACAGCGGCCGGGACTGCGGATCACCGGTGTGCTCCCCGCCGTCGCGGCGGGACCGCGCGACGTCGATGCCGCCGACGAACGCCACGTCGTCGGCGGCACCGGTCACCACGACGAACTTCTGGTGGTGGCTGCCCAGCGGGCGGATCCGCTGGTCGAGCAGCACCCGGCCACCCGCGGCGGTGACGGCGCGGGCCACCGCACGGTTGGCCTGGAGCGCGTGCCCGATCGCCTCCGGGTGGGAGCGCCACAGCAGCCCTCGCACGGCCACGCCCCGGCGGGCGGCGCCGACCAGCGCCGCGCCCAGCGGTGGCCCGTCGTCGTCCAGCAGCTCCTCGGGATCGGCGCGCCAGCCGACGAGCAGGATGGCGTCCCCCCGCTCGGTTCCGGCCAGCGCCGCGGCCAGCACCGGCAGGTAGCTGCGGCCGTCCACGAGTGCGCGCACGGCGTTGCCCTCGCGCCACGCGGGCAGACCCGAGGCCGCGTTGCCCCGCTCGGCCTCCGTCAGGAACCACGGATGCCCGCCGTCCCCCAGCCGCCGGGCCCAGCGCGGCTCGGCACGGGATCGGGCAGTGGCGAGCCGCCGGGCGCGGGCACGGACCCGCGCCAGGGCGCCACCACCGCTCCGGGAAGAGTCCACCGCGACGTCCTCTCCCCCGCAAGCCGCAGGCCCGGGCACCGGAGTGGGCTCCCGGTCGGTCCCGGCGCCGCTACCCCCGCCGCCCGGGCACGACACCTGCCGGGGCCGGCGCCGGCCCCAGCAGCGGGCACGGAACCGGAGAGGGACGCGCCGTGAACGGTGTGACCACGTCGCCGCCGGCCGTGTGCCCGACGTGGTCGGCAAGGCTCCCGCCCGCACGGCCCCGCGGCGCGGGATCCTGTGCCAGGGTGGCCGGGGTGAGCGACGTCCAGGTGATCACGAGCCGGGAGGTGCCGCTGGGCGGCCCACGCGCGATGGCGGTGCGCCGCACGCTTCCGCAACGCGCCCGGTCGCTCATCGGCGCCTGGTGCTTCGTCGACCACTACGGGCCCCACGACGTCGCCGGGACAGGTGGCATGGATGTGCCGCCGCACCCGCACACCGGCCTGCAGACCGTCAGCTGGTTGTTCTCCGGCGAGATCGAGCACCGCGACACCACCGGTGCCCACGCGTTCGTCCGCCCCGGGGAGCTGAACCTGATGACCGCCGGATCCGGGGTCGCGCACTCGGAGGTCTCCACCGGAGCCTCCAGGACGTTGCACGGCGTCCAGCTGTGGACGGCGCTGCCCGATTCCGCCCGGCATGCCGGCCGGAACTTCGCCCACCACGTTCCCGAGCCGCTCGGCCTGGACGGGGCCATCGCCCGGGTGCTGCTGGGTTCCCTCGCCGGCCATCGCTCCCCGGTGCCCACCCACAGCCCCCTGCTGGGAGCGGAGCTGGTGCTGGAACCGTTCGCGGAGCTCGTCCTCGACGTCGCCCCGGAGTTCGAGCACGGCGTCCTCGTGGACCAGGGCCCGGTCCTCGTCCAGGGCATCGAGCTGGGGCGCACCGAGCTGGGCTACCTGCCGCCCGGCGGTCGTCACCTGCGGCTGACCAACCCGGGTGACCGGCCCGCCCGGGTGATGCTGCTGGGCGGGGAGCCGTTCCCGGAACCGGTGCTGATGTGGTGGAACTTCGTGGGCCGCACCCACGAGGAGATCGTCGGCTACCGGGAGGAGTGGGCAGCCGGGTCGGAGCGCTTCGGCCGGGTCGAGGGCTACGCCGGGCAGGCCGACCGCCTGCCCGCGCCGCCGCTGCCGACCGTCCGGCTGCGCCCTCGGCTGTCCCCACCAGGCGCCGGTGATGCCAGCGCCTGGGGATAGCCGGCGCGCCTGGTCCCCTCGGCCCCACGGCGGCGCCGGGGGCGGGAGCAGCGCCGAGCGCTCCTGCGCCCACCAGCCGCTGGATCGCCGGGAGTCGCGCCTCTCACCGCGCGACCCGGGACGAGTCGCGCGGTGCCCTGGTCGACGAGCCGCCGAGGCGGGTCGGGCCGCGCCCGGCCGGCGGGCCGCTCCGGCGCCGTGGAGCAGATGTCACCAAAGAATCGGCGCGGTTCCGTCCGGTTCTTGCCAGTGCCGAACCGCCCACCCGCTCCGTAGCGTCACTGACAGCAGTCGGCCCGTACCGGTCCGTCACCCGTCGTGTCGCACGACCACCGAGGAGCTTCCCGTGTCTTCCTTCTCCCGCCCCGCCCTGACCCTCGTCCACGACGGCGGCGCATCCGCCGGCTTCGGCTCCGAAGCCGCGCCCGACTGGGACGACGCGCCGGGCTGGGACGCCGCCCCGCAGTGGGGAGCCGGCTCGCCGTGGCCCGAGGCCGCCGCGTGGACGGAGGAGCCGACGGGCGAGGACGCGTGGCGGCTGGACGCGCTGTGCGCCGAGACCGACCCGGAGGCGTTCTTCCCGGACAAGGGTGGGTCGACCCGGGAGGCCAAGCGCGTGTGCACCGGCTGCCCGGTGCGCGCGCAGTGCCTGGAGTTCGCCCTCGCCAGCGACGAGCGGTTCGGGATCTGGGGCGGGCTCTCCGAGCGCGAGCGCCGCCGGCTGCGGCTGCAGCGCCGCAGCTCGATCAGCGCCTGATCGCACGGCCGGGCGCACGCCCCGGCGGCGGTTCCCGCGGTCCGGCCGCGGACGCGGACCGACGCATGATTCGATCGACCCGGCACAGGCTCCCGGCGGGAAGAGGCGGACGACGACATGCGGATCGACGACGGTCCGCCGGCACCCCTGCGCCGCACCGCCGCAGGATCCGGTGGGCTGGGAGAACTGCTCGACGTGGCCGCGGTCGGGTCGGGGTCGTTCCGCGCCGGCCCCCGCAGCGACGTCCCCGGGCACGCCTTCGGCGGCGCCGTGGCGGCGCAGGCCCTGTTCGCCGCTGGGCGCACCGTGCCGCCCGAGCGGGCCGTCCACTCCATCCACGGTCACTTCCTGCGGCCCGGCGACGTCACCGCACCCACCGCCTTCTCCGTCACCCCGGTCCGGGACGGCGGCAGCTACACGACCCGCTCCGTGGTCGCCGAGCAGCACGGCCGGGCGGTCTTCTCGCTCACCGCGTCGTTCCAGGTGGCCGAGGACGGCTGGCAGCACCAGCTGCCGGAGCTCGACGCCCCGGCGCCCGAGTCGTCGCCGACCCTCGAGCAGGTGGCGGAGTCGGCCGAGGGCCCGGCGCGGGAGTGGCTGCACTGGCTCATCGAGCGGCACGCCTTCGACTTCCGCTTCGCCGGTGAGCTCCCCCGGCTGGCCGCGCTGCGCGGCGAGCGCGCGGCCCCGCGCCAGCAGTTCTGGCTGCGCAGCCGGGCCCCGCTCCCGGACGAGCCGCTGACGCACAGCTGCGGGCTCACCTACGCCTCGGACATGCTCCTTCTGGGCACCGCCCTGGCACCGCACGGGACCATGATCGGGGCGCCCGGCGTGGCCGCGGCGAGCCTGGACCACGCGGTGTGGTTCCACGAGCCGGTCCGCGTCGACCAGTGGCTGCTCTTCGACCAGGAGAGCACCTGGGCCGGGGGTGGCCGGACGCTCTGCCGCGGCCGGTTGTTCGACCGGACGGGCCGGCTGGTCGCCACGGTGGCGCAGGAAGGCATGATCCGCCGCCTCCGCTGACCGCGGCCGCGAGCGTCCGGCCCGTCGTTCCCGGGCGGGTGGTGCGGAATTGCACGTACCCTGGTGCCGGTGAGCGTCGCACCGCCACCGACCGTGCTCCTCGACTCCCGCTTCGCCCGCGAGCTCGGGGAGATGGCCCTCCCCTGGCAGGCGGAGGAGGCGCCGGATCCCCGCCTGCTCGTGCTCAACGAGCCCCTCGCCGCCGAGCTCGGGCTCGACCCGGCGTCGCTGCGCACCCCCGACGGCCTCCGGCTGCTCGTGGGCACCGGCGTCCCCGACGGCGCCACCCCGGTGGCGCAGGCCTACTCCGGGCACCAGTTCGGCAGCTTCAACCCGCGCCTGGGCGACGGGCGGGCGCTGCTGCTCGGCGAGCTGACCGGCGCCGACGGCGTCGTCCGCGACCTGCACCTCAAGGGCTCCGGCCGGACGCCGTTCGCCCGCGGCGGCGACGGCCTGGCCGCGGTCGGCCCGATGCTGCGCGAGTACGTGATCAGCGAGGCGATGCACGCCCTGGGCATCCCGACCACCCGGTCGCTCGCCGTGGTCGCCACCGGGCGCGCGGTGCGCCGGGAGACCCTGCTGCCGGGCGCCGTCCTCGCCCGGGTGGCCGGCAGCCACCTGCGCGTCGGCAGCTTCCAGTACGCGCGGGCCACCGGCGACGTCGAGCTGCTGCGCCGGCTCGCCGACCACGCCATCTCCCGGCACCACCCGGCCGCGGCGACGGCGGAGCAGCCCTACCGCGCCCTGTTCGAGGGGGTCGTCGCGGCCCAGGCGTCGCTGGTCGCGCAGTGGATGCTCGTCGGCTTCGTCCACGGCGTCATGAACACCGACAACACGACGATCTCCGGCGAGACGATCGACTACGGCCCGTGCGCCTTCCTGGACGCCTACGACCCGGCCACCGTGTACAGCTCGATCGACGTCGGCGGGCGGTACGCCTACGGCAACCAGCCCGTGGTGGCCGAGTGGAACCTCGCCCGGCTCGCCGAGGCGCTCCTCCCGCTGCTCGCCGACGACCAGGAGCAGGCCGTGCCCCTGGCGGTGGAATCGCTGCGCCGGTTCGCGCCGCAGTACGAGGCCGCCTGGACCGCCGGCATCCGGGCGAAGCTCGGCCTGCCCGACGGGCTCGAGGACGCGGTGGTCCGCGCCCTGGCCCAGGAGCTGCTGGACCTCCTCCGGCAGGACCACGTCGACCTCACCGCGCTCTTCCGCGCCCTGGCCGGTGCCGCCCGCGGCGACGCGGAGCCGGTGCGGCTGCTCTTCCTCGACCTCGCCGGGATCGACAGGTGGCTGGAGCGCTGGCGGGCACTGGCCCCCGACGCCGCGGGCATGGACCGGGTCAACCCCGTGTACATCCCCCGCAACCACCTGGTCGAGGAGGCCCTCGACGCCGCGACCGAGGGTGACCTGGACCCGCTGGGCCGGCTGCTCGAGGCCGTGCGCGCGCCCTACGACGAGCGCCCGGGGCTGGAGCGGTACGCCGCGCCCGCACCGCAGGACTTCGGCGTCTACCGCACCTTCTGCGGCACCTGAGCCGCGCCGGCGCCGGGCGGCCGCTGATTGGCGCCGGCCCGGTCGGGTAGTCGGGGTCCGTGCCACGCGAGATGGACCCCAAGGACCCCGACACCCTCTACGCCGAGGGGCCGGTGGCCGCCGAGCCTCCGGAGGACGACGTCCCCGAGACCTCTCCGCTGGCCGACTCCGGAGGCACCGGCCCGGGGCCCGACGACCTCGACCGGCTCCTCTGAGCGGGGTGGCCGCCTCCCCGCGACCGCACCCGCACCGTCTGACAAGCTCGCGGCACCCGGTCGGCGTGGCGACGCGCCGGCCTCCGCCCCACCGAGCAGGAGGACCTGTGCGCGCCGCCCAGATCAGCTCCCTCGACGGCCCCCGCGCGCTGCGGGTCGTCGACGTCCCCGAGCCCGCCGCCGACGGGAAGGTCCTGGTCGACGTGCACGTCGCCGGGGTGACCTTTCCGGAGGTGCTGCTCAGCCGCGGCGAGTACCAGCTCAAGCCCGAGCTGCCGTTCATCCCGGGTAGCGAGGTCGCCGGCACGGTGCGCAGCGCACCGGAGGGCAGCGGGCTGGTGCCCGGCCAGCGGGTGGCCGCTTTCCCGGCGTTCGGCGGCTTCGCCGAGGTGGCCGCCGTCGACCCGTCGCTGGTCTTCCCGCTGCCCGACCGGACCAGCTTCGAGCAGGGCGCCGCCCTCCCGATGAACTACCTGACCATGCACTTCGCGCTGCACCGCCGGGGCCGGCTGGCCGCCGGCGAGACCGTGCTGGTGCACGGTGCCGCCGGTGGGCTCGGGACGGCCGGGATCCAGCTCGCCCGCGCCGCCGGCGCCCGCGTCCTCGCCGTGGTCTCCACCGAGGCGAAGGGCGAGGTCGCCCGGGCCGCCGGCGCCGACGAGGTCGTGCTGGCCGACGGGTTCCGCGACGGCGTCAAGGAGCTCACCGGCGGCCGGGGCGTCGACGTCGTCGTCGACCCGGTCGGCGGGGACCGGTTCACCGACTCGCTGCGCAGCCTGGGCCGGGAGGGCCGGCTGCTGGTGCTGGGCTTCACCGGCGGGGAGATCCCGACCGTGAAGGTGAACCGGCTGCTGCTCAACAACGTCTCGGTGGTCGGCGTCGGCTGGGGCGCCTTCTGGTCCGGCGCGGAGCCCGGCTACCCGAAGGAGCAGTGGCAGGAGCTGGCTCCGCTGCTGGAGCAGGGCCGGCTGGACCCGCCCCTGGGCTCGGTCCACGGGCTGGACGACGCCGCCGAGGCCGTCGTGGAGCTCGACGAGCGCCGGGCCACCGGCAAGGTGCTGCTCCGCGTCCGCGCCTGACCGGACGGGACGTCAGACCCGGGGGTCGGTCCCGCCGTCCGTCTCGTCCTCGGGGGTGACCGTCGGGGTCGCCGGCGTACTGGTCGGCGTCTCCGGCTCCGCGGTCGGCGTCGCCGGCGCGTCGGGATCCCCGCCCTCCCCGGCCGGGGTGGTGGGCGTGCCGGTGTCCTCCGCGGGCGGGGTCGTCGGGGTGGTGGGCGTGCCGGTGTCCTCCGCGGGCGGGGTCGTCGGCGTGGTCGGCGTGCCGGTGTCCTCCGCGGGCGGGGTCGTCGGCGTGGTCGGCGTGCCGGTGTCCTCCCCGGGCGGCGTGGTCGTCGGCGTGGTCGGCGCGCCGGTGTCCTCCCCGGGCGGCGTGGTCGGGGTCCCGGTCCCCGGGGCGGCCGTGTCGTCGGCCGGGCTGCCGGGTGCGGACGTGCCGGGTGCCGGCTCCTCGGCGGCCGGCGGCTCCGTCGTCGTCGCCGCCGGCTCGGGCCGGGGTGCGGGCGCGGGCGGAGGAGCCGGGACGGGCGCCGGCGCACCGCCGTCGGCCGGTGCGGACGTCTCCGGTGCGGCGGTGGGCGCCGCGACGAGGACGACCACCTCATCCCCGGGCTCGAGCCGCGGACCGGCGGCCTCCACGCCGGTGACGGTCCCCGCGACGCCGCCCGGGGTCGGGTCCTCCTGGAGCCGCACGGTCAGGCCGAGCGCGCTCAGCTCGGCGACGACCTCCTCGACGGGCCGTCCGACGTAGTCCGCGGCGACCAGGTCGACGAGGGCGACCGGCTGCGTCGAGACGGCGTCGGTCGACCGGCCGTCCTCGGCGTCCGAGGCGCCGAGCAGAGCCGCCGCGCCCCCGCCGAGCAGGAGGAAGGCCAGCACCGGGAGGACGACCAGCAGCGCCGGCCGGCGCGCGGCAGGCCTCGCCTGCGGCGGGGCGGCGACCCGGCGGGGGCCGGTCCGCGCGTGCGCGCCGGCCCCCGCGTGGGCACCGGTCCCGGCGTGGGCACCGGTCCTCGCGTGGGCACCGGTCCCCCGGTGCGCGCCCGTGCCGTGCCGGGGACCGGCCGGGCGACCGGACGCCGCGAGCGCGACCGGCCGGGTCAGCGAGACGGTGCCCGCCGGCCGGCGCATCGTCTCCTCGACGGCGTGCAGGAAGGCGTTCCCGTCGGGCAGCCGGTCGTCGGGATCCTTGGCCAGCGCGGCGTCGATCAGGGCGCGGACGTCCTCCGGCAGCTCCGCGGGCAGCGGCTCGGGGTGCTCCTGCACCTGCTTGAGCGCGACGGTCACCGGGTTGTCACCGTCGAAGGCGGCGTGCCCGGACAAGGACTCGTAGCCGACCAGGCCCAGGGCGTAGACGTCGCTCGCCGGGCCCACGTGCTCGCCCCTGGCCTGCTCGGGCGACATGTACTGGGCGGTGCCGATCACCTGACCGGTACGGGTCAGGGGCACGCTGCCCGCCGACCACGAGATGCCGAAGTCGGTCAGCTTCACCGTGCCGTCGGAGGTGAGCAGGATGTTGGCCGGCTTGACGTCGCGGTGCACCACACCGGCCCGGTGCGCCTCGGCGAGGCCGGCCGCGGCCTGCCGGAGGAGCGAGAGGGCGGCATCGGTCTCGAGCGAGCCCTCCGCCGCCAGCCGCGCCGAGAGCGGCGGCCCGTCGACCAGCTCCATCACGAGGTAGGCGAGGTGCTCACCGGTGCGCTCGGCCGTCGATTCCCCGTAGTCCAGGACGGCGGCGATGTTGGGGTGGCTCAGGCTGGCGGCGTTCCGGGCCTCCGTGCGGAACCGGGCCACGAACACCGAGTCGTCGGCGTACTCGCTGCGCAGGATCTTGACGGCCACCGGGCGGTCGAGCAGCACGTCGCGCGCGCGCCAGACCTCGCCCATCCCACCGACGGCGATCAGGTCGCGCAGCTCGTAGCGGTCGCCGAGGATCTGCCGGCTGGTCTCGGCCGTGGTCACTCCCGGTCCCCTCGTGCTGATGCCCGCGAGGTCGTCCCCGCCGTCGTCCCGTACCTCTCGTGAGTGCCCGTTCGGGCCCGACCTGAACCCCGCTGTCGCCGGGAAGGCACACTGGACCGGTGCAGCCACCCCCCTCCCGACCGTTCCCGCAGGTCCGCGGCGTGGTCCGGCTGCTGAACACCGCCGGCGGCCGGGTGCTGTGCCTCGCCGGGGAGGTCGACGACGCCGTCGTCGACGCGTTCCTCACCCGCTACGGACGGGAACCGGTGCGGATCGACGCAGTCGACGCCGGATCGGTGACCGGCCTGTCGCCCGCGGGCCGGCAGCTGCTGGCCGACCACCTCGACGCCGCCGTGGCGCGGACGGGCTCCCCGCTGCCGCTGCTCCGGTCGCCCGCGCTGGCCGGCTCCTCGCTCTCCACGGGGCCCGACTGACCGGGCGGGCGGAGCCGGTCGGGAGGAGGGCACCGGGCTCTCGTACCGTCCGAGCATGATCGACCTCCCCCTCCACCGCGCCGGGCAGGCGCGCGACGACTTCACGCGGACCACCGCGTGAGCACCGGCACCGTCCTCGTCACCGGCGCGAGCTCCGGCCTGGGCGAGGAGATGGCCCGCCAGTTCGCGGGGCTGGGGTACGACCTGGCCCTGTGCGCCCGGCGCACGGACCGCCTCGACGACCTGGCCGCCGAGATCCGCTCGGCCACCGGCCGACGGGTGGAGACGGCGGCGCTCGACGTCACCGACGCCGCGGCGGTCCCGGCCGTCTTCGCCCGGTTCGCCGGGTCGTTCGGCACGATCGACCGGGTCGTCGTGAACGCCGGCCTCGGTAAGGGCGCCCCCCTGGGCACCGGCCGGGCCGACGTCAACCGCGAGACCGCCATGACCAACTTCGTCGGCGCGCTCGCGCAGATCGAGGCGGCCCTGGAGATCTTCCGCCGCCAGCAGCACGGGCACCTGGTGCTGATCTCGTCGATGTCGGCGCTGCGCGGCATGCGGAGGTCCATGACGACCTACGCCGCCACCAAGGCCGGCGTCGCCTCGATCGCCGAGGGGCTGCGCTCGGAGCGCATCCCCGGCCTGGACGTGTCGGTCGTCCACCCCGGCTACATCCGCTCGGAGATGAACCAGCACGTGCAGCAGCGGACCCGGTTCATGGTCGACACCCCGACCGGCGTGCGCGCCATGGTCGCGGCGATCGAGGCCCGGCGGCGGAGCGCCTACGTGCCTGCCTGGCCCTGGGTGCCGATCGGCCTGGCCATGCGGGTGCTGCCACTCTCGGTCGTCCGGAGGCTGACCTGACGACGTCCGGGACCCACCCGGCCCCGGGCCCGACGGGGCCCGGGGCACCGGCGGTCAGCCCTGGTAGTTGACGTGCACGTGGTCGTAGTGGTTGGCCGTGGCGCTCCCGCGGTTCTCCATCGCCTGCCAGGAGCCACCCGGTGACGACAGCATCCGCTGCTGCCAGATCAGGTAGTCCACGCCGAGCTCGGCCCAGTGCGCCCGGTGGTAGGCGACGATCGCGTCCCCGAGTGCCGCGTTGGACATGACCATGTAGTCGAGCGCCAGGCCGGACGGGTGGCCACCCGGGTCGGCCGCGCTGGGGCGGGTACCGCCGAGGGTGATGCCGGCCGCGCCGGGCACGTTGCTGACCACGGCGTCGGCCGCGGCCTGCACCTGCGGGCGGTGGCTCCCGGCGGTGTTGCTGATGCGCGCGACCGCCGAGCCGGCCACCGAGGCGGCGGCAGAGGCGGCGGCCGGGGCCTGCTGGCGCGGGCTCGCGGCCGCGGGGGCTGCGGGCGCGGCGGCGGCTGCCGCGGCGGCGGCGGCGGCGGCGGCGGCTGCCGCGGCCTCCTCCTCCGCCTTGGCCTTCGCCTCGGCCTCGGCGCGGGCGGCGGCCTCCGCCTCGGCCTGCTGCCGGTCGAGCTCGGCCTGGTCGGCGGCGGCCTGGGCCTGCTGGGCCGCGGCCTGCTCGGCGTCGCGGGTGCTGCGGCTGGCGGCGAGGTCCTGCAGCGGCGCCAGGTCTTCGGTCACGTCGATCGGACCGGACTGGGCGCTGAGCCCCAGTTCCTGGGCGACGCTGACCGACTGCGGCGGATCGGCCTCGGCCTGCGCGGCCGGGTTCACACCGACGAGGGCGTTGACCAGAACCGCGCCGGCGGCGGCGACGCCCAGGTACAGGGCGGGGCGGCGGACGGCCGTGGGCGGCCGGCGGCGGCCGGAGGTGGTGGTGCGGGGGTTCATGGGTGGCGGTGCTCCGAGGGGGTCACGCGGCCGGCCGGAGAGCGGGCCGCGACGGGATGCGGGCAGCAGGGCGCGGGCGTCGGGCCGGCCGGACGGACCACCGGGAGACGGCGAGGAGCCGGTCGAGCGGGAAGTGCTCGGAGGTGGGGGCCGGCAGGCCGGACGCCGGGTGCGCGGACGATCAGGTCCGCGGGCCGACCCGGATGCGGCGGTGCCGGGTGGCGCCAGGACGTGCGGCGGTGCAAGGGCGCGCCATGCGGCGGCTCTCCGTTTCTTCCGTTGCCGCCTACCGGGTTAGCTGACGGATTCGGGCGTGGAAGTCGCCCTACCCGCGCCGCGACGTGCTCGGCGCGCGATTCACCCCAGTGCTGCGGTGGGTCCCCGGCTCACCCGCGGCACGATGGCAGCGGGCGACTCGGCGGCGTCCGACCGAACTCCCCGGATGGGGACGTGGCGACCGGGCGGACCTGGCCACGGTAGCCGCCGTTATGCATACGTGACAAACGGCTGCGGGTTATTTCCCGTGCGTGAGGTGTGTCGCAGACCGGCCGCCGGCCCGTCGGCGGTGTAGCGGCCGTGCCGGGTCAGCCGGCGTCCGCCCACGACCGGACGACGGCGACGTCGAGCGGGAAGTCGACCGGAAAGGTGCCGAACAGCAGGCGCCCGGCGGTCGACGCCGCGGCCCGCACCGCCTCCACCACGTCGTCGGCGAGCTCCTCGGGGGCGTGGACGACGGCCTCGTCGTGCAGGAAGAACGCCAGGTGTGGCCGCCTCTCCAGCGGACCGTCGCCGCCCAGCCGCCACAGCCGGTTGCGCAGGTCGGCCAGCCAGCACAGCGCCCACTCCGCGCCGGTGCCCTGGACCACGAAGTTGCGGGTGAACCGACCCCAGGCGCGGCGGGCCCGGTCGCGCTCCTCCCGCGAGCCCGGCTGCTCCGCGGGCTCGCCGAGGTCCACCGCGCGCTGCGCCCACGCCCCGCTGGGCGGCGGCGATCCCCTGCCCAGCAGGGTGTGCACCACCTCGCCCCGCTCCCCCGCCCGGGCGGCTTCCTCGACCAGCCCGATGGCGCGCGGGTAGCGGCGGGCCAGCCGGGGCATCATCCGGCCGCTCTCGCCGCGGGTGCCGCCGTACATCGCCCCCAGGATGCCGAGCTTGGCCTCCGCCCGGGTGGCCACCGCCCCGCCGGCGACCATGCCCTCGTAGAGGTCTGTGGCGCGGGCCGCCTCGGCCATCGCGGTGTCGGCGCTCATCCCGGCGAGCACCCGGGGCTCCAGCTGGGCCACGTCCGCGACGACGAACCGCCAGCCGTCGTCCGCCACCGCCGCCGGGCGGATGACCGTGGGCACCGACAGCGCGCCCCCGCCGTTCGACGCCCACCGCCCGGTGACGACCCCGCCGGGCAGGAAGGATGAGCGGAACCGCCCCGCCCGGGCCCAGGTCTCCAGCCAGCTCCAGCCGTTGGCGGTGAGCAGTCGCATCAGCTTCTTGTACTCGAGCAGGAACGGGACGGCCGCGTGGTCCACCTGCTCCAGGGTCCACGAGCGGGTGTCGGCCACCGGGAGACCGGCCCGCTGGAGCGCCCGCAGCAGCTCGGCGGGCGAGTCGGGGTTGAGCCCGGGGGCGCCCAGCGCCGCGCGGATCTCCACCAGCAGCCGCTCGAGCACCGCCGGGCGCCCACCGGCCACCGGGCGCGGCCCGAGCAGCCCGGTCAGCAGGCGCTCGTGCACGTCGGCCCGCCAGGGGAGACCGGTGTGCGTCATCTCGGCGGCCACCAGGGCACCGGAGGACTCCGCGGCCAGCAGCAGCGCGAGCCGGTTCCGCTGCGGCGAGGCGGCCAGGGCCGCCTGCTGCCGCCGGTGCTCCGCCGCTGGGTCGAGCAGGTCGGCCGGGTCGGCGGGCGGGAAGAGCGCCGGGTCGGCCGCGGCGACCGGCTGCAGCGCGTCCCAGCCGGCGGTGTCCGGACCGGCGAGCAGCTCCTGGTCGGCGAACGGGGTCCGCCGCAGGATGGCGTGGGTCAGCCGCAGGTCGGTGCAGCGCTCCACCCGCACCCCGGCCGCCAGGAGCGCCGGGTACCAGCGCGTGGTGTCGTCCCACACCCAGCGGACGGGCTCGGCTGCGGCCTCCCGCTCCCCGACCAGCGCGGGGAGGTCGTCGGCCGCGACGCGGGTGACCGCCGCCGTCGCCCCGTCGGCGGCGAGCGCCGCGGCCTCCACCGCGGACCCGCGGCGCCGGAGCGCGACCAGCTGCACCCCCGCAGTCTGGCCGACGTCACCGACGCCGCCCGGGAACGGGCCCTAGCCGAGCAGCCGGCGCAGGCAGCGGGCCGGCGCGGTGAGGACGGCCCGGGCGACGTGCACTCCCAGCCGGAGGAGATCGGCGTAGTCGGGCGGCCGCACGGGCGCCGGGCCGGCCGGTGCGGCGGGCGCCGGCCGTGCGGACGGCGGGCGGCTCGGCGACGGCCGGGGCGACCCTGTCCCCGGGGACGGCACCTCCGGAGACCCGGTCTCCGGGGCCGGTGCGTCCGGCAGCAGGAGGTCGACCGCCGACCGCCGGCGCGGGCCGCGCAGCGAGTCGAACGACGGGATGCTCGGGGCGGCCGGGGACTCCTCCTCGGCCGACGCGGACCCCGCGTCGGCCGCAGCCGGGGCGGCGGCGGGGGTGCCCGGGCCGCCCGCCCCGGGCAGGCGCGTGGGCGGTTCGGGGACGACGGCCCGGATGGCGGCGACCATGCCCGGGCCCAGTCCGGCGATCGCGCTCAGCTCGCGCCGGGTGAGCGCGGCCAGCGCCGCGACGTCGGTGATCCCGGCGCGGGTCAACGCGGTCACGGCGCGCCCGGGCAGGCCGAGGCCCTCGATGGTGGCCACGGGGTCGTCCGGCGAGCTGATCGGCATGTTCGCCAACCCTAGCCACGCCGGTCCGGGGCCGCCGACGCCGCTGCTCAGCGCGCGGTCACCTCGTAGGTGTGGCCGGCGGCGCGCAGCCGCTCGACGAGCACCTCGCCCATCGCCGTGGCCGGCGTGAGGGAGCCGGCCCGGTCGGGCAGCCGGTCGCCGTCGAGCGCCAGCGCGAGGGCGCTCTCGCCGAGCATCACCGCCGTCGCCGCGTACCCCGGATCCCCCTGCCCGGCCGCGGTCGCCCGGTACCGGCGGCCGTCCTCGGTCCCGGCCTCGACGACCATGCGGAACCAGCCCTTCTCCCGGACCGACTCGCTCGGGCCGCTGCCGGGAGCCGGCAGCACGCGGTCCAGCAGGGCACGGGTGGGCCCGAACCCCATCGCCGCCAGGGTGCCGGCCAGGCCGGCGGTGACCCCGGCGGCGGTCACGGCACCGAGGGGACCGCGTCCGCAGCCCATCACCTCGCCGTAGCGCAAGGACCGCCCGTAGGCCCAGTCCTGGAGCGCATTGCTGCGTCGCACGATCCGGGTGTTGAACGAGGCCATCACGAACGGCGCGGTCCACCGGCCGTCGGGCGTCCGCGACGGCGGAACGGCGTCCCGGGGCTGGCGGGTGTCCGGCTCGGCGTCCCGGTCGGGGCTGAGCGCGTAGGGGTCGGTCAGCCGGCGGCGGAGCGCCGGGTCGTCCTGCACCGCCTCCAGCTGGGCGCGCATCGAGTCGATCGTCCCGCCGCTGAACCCGCCCCGGGCCGTCGCCACCAGCTGGACGTCGCGGAGGCCGCCCGCGCCGTCCTCGTGGGCGCGGCGCGCGAGCAGCATCGCGCTCAGGTCGGAGGGGATGGAGTCGTACCCGCAGGCGTGGACGATGCGCGCGCCGGTCTCCTTCGCGACGTCGTCGCAGCGCTCGATGGCGTCCCGGACGAACAGCACCTCACCGGTCAGGTCGGCGTAGTGCGTGCCGGCGCGGGCGCAGGCCTCGACCACCGGCAGGCCGTACCGGGCGTAGGGGCCGACCGTGGTCGCCAGCACGCGGGTGCTCCCGGCGAGGGCGGCCAGCGACGCCGCGTCGGTGGAGTCGGCCTCCGCCAGGCCCCAGTTCCGGCCGCCGGCCGGCAGGGCGTCGCGGACCTCCTCGAGCCGGGACCGGGACCGCCCGGCCAGCGCGATGCGGGTGTCCTCGGGGGCGTGCTCGGCCAGGTAGGCCGCGAGCAGCCGCCCGACGAAGCCGGTGGCCCCGTAGACGACCAGGTCGTAGGTCCGTTCGCCATCTGCCATGCGGCCATCCTGGCCCGCCCGGGCAGCGTCGGCAGCCCGCGGTCCCCGGCAGCCGCACCTCTCGGGGCGGTCACGAGACGCACCACGCGCCCCTTCCCGCCCAGCAGGCACGGGCACCCGCACCGGCCTGCCGATGGAGGTCGCATGGCAGTGCGGCTCGCATCGGTGCGGACCGCGACCGGTCATCAGGTCGCGGCACGGACGTCGTCGTCCCCCTGGTGGCGCTCGGCGGTGGTCTACCAGGTCTACCTGCGCTCGTTCGCCGACGGGAACGGGGACGGGATCGGCGACCTGGCCGGCCTCCGTTCCCGGCTGCCCTACCTGTCGTGGCTGGGCGTCGACGCGGTGTGGATCAACCCCCACTACCCCTCCGGGGGTGCCGACGGCGGCTACGACATCGTCGACTACCGCGCCGTCGACCCCGAGTACGGCGACGTGGCCGACCTCGAGGCGCTGGTCGCCGAGGCCCGCGCGCTCGGTCTGCGGGTCGTGCTCGACGTCGTCCCCAACCACACCTCCGACCGGCACCCCTGGTTCCAGGCCGCGCTCGCCGACCCGGACTGCCCCGAAGCGGCCCGCTACCACTTCGCGCCCCCGTCGGAGGAGCCGCCGAACAACTGGCAGTCGCTCTTCGGCGGGCCGGCCTGGTCGCGCACCCCCGACGGCCGCTGGTACCTGCACCTGTTCGCCCCCGAGCAGCCCGACCTCAACTGGCGTGACCCGGCCGTCGCCGCGGACTTCGAGCGGACCCTGCGCTTCTGGCTCGACCGCGGCGTCAGCGGCTTCCGCGTCGACGTCGCCTACGGCCTGTTCAAGGACGCCGACCTGCGCGACAACCCCGGCGCCTACTCCCCCACGCTCTTCGGCCACGGCCCCGAGCAGGCGATGACGTGGAACCAGCCCGAGGTGCACGACGTGTGGCGCCGGTGGCGGTCGATCTGCGACGAGTACCCGGACACCATGCTGGTCGGGGAGGTCTGCCTGGCCGACCCGCAGGAGGTCGCGCTCTACTCGCGGCCGGACGAGATGCACCAGTCGTTCTCCTTCCGGCTGCTGAAGTCCCCGTGGTCGGTCGAGTCGTTCGCCGACGGCGTGCGCAGCGCGCTGGACGCGTTCGGCGAGGTGGGTGCGCCGGTCTCCTGGGTCCTGGGCAACCACGACAAGGACCGGCAGGTCACCCGGTTCGGTGGCGGCGCCGTGGGCGCGGCCCGCGCCCGGGCGGCGGCCCTGCTGATGCTGGCGCTGCCCGGCTCGGCGTACGTCTACGCCGGCGACGAGCTGGGACTGCCGCAGGCCGACGTCCCCGACGAGGCCAAGCGGGACCCGATCTTCTTCCGCAGCGGCGGAGCGCGCTCCGGCCGCGACGGCTGCCGGGTGCCGATGCCGTGGAACCCCTCGACCGGCGTCGGCTTCTCCACCGGGGACGCCGAGCCCTGGCTGCCGATCCCCGACGGGTGGGACCGCTACGCGGTCTCCCGTCAGTCCCGCGACGGCGGCTCGATGCTCACCCTCTACCGCCGGGCGCTTGCCCTGCGCGAGGCGCACCCGGCCCTCGGCTCGGGCGAGGCCACGGTCAGCACGCGGGGCGACGTCCTGACCGTGCGCTGCACCGCGGCGGACGGCAGCGTGGTGCGGTGCGTGGTCAACATGGGCTCCGAGACGGCGCTGGTGCGTTCCCGGGGCACCGTCCTGCTGGCCTCGAACACCAGCGTCCGCCGGTCGTCGGCGACCGTGGCGCTGCCGCCGCACACCGCCATCTGGCTCGCCGAGGGCTGAGGTCCGGCGGGGCGACGTCCCGGCGCCGGGCTGGTGGGGCACTTGTGCGCACCAGCCCCTCAAGTCGACCGACCGCCCGGCCGATGGGGTGGGGTGACCAGCGTGGTGGAACGGCCGGACGACGCGGCGAGCCCGGTCGCGCCGCCACCCGGCGACAGCGGCATCTCCGGGCTGTGGGCTCTCATCGACGAGCTCGAGGACCGTTCCCGGTTCGACGACGACCTGGACCGCCGTGCGGAGCGGGCGGTGGCCGCGGCCCGCGACCTCGCCGTGCCCGAGCTGGAGCAGCGGGCGCGCCTGGTGCAGGCCGACCTGGTCCGGCGCCGGGGCGACATCGCGGAGGCGGGCCGCCTCGCCCAGCGGGTCAACCGGTGGGCCGGCGACGCCGGGAGCCGGTACGTGCTGGCCCGCAGCCACTTCGTCCTCACCGCGGTGTTCCAGGAGGTGGGCGACCGGTCGCTGGCGCTCGAGCACGCGGTCCGGGCCGTCGAGCTGCTCGACCCCGACGCGCGTCCCGAGATCCGGATCGACCACTACGCCCGGCTGGCGGACTGCCTCGGCCTGAACGGCGACCTCGCCGCGCGCGAGCGCTACGGCCTCGTGCTGCGGCTGGCCGAGGAGATCGGCGACGTCGACCGCCAGCTGCTGATCCTCAACAACCGCACCTACTGCGAGTCCCTCGCCGGCCGCCACGAGGAGGCGCTGGTCTGGATCACCGAGCTCCAGGACCTGGCCGCCCGCCACGACATCCCGCTCCGCGTCGGCCGGCTGGACACCGTCGGTCGGGCGCTCATGGACCTGGGCCGGCTCGAGGACGCCGAGGCGGCGATGCTGCCCGGGCTCTCACCGGAGGCGCTGGACGCCTCGCTGGACGGCGACGCGGGCGCGGACTTCCTGCTCACGCTCGCCGAGATCCGGCGCCGCCTCGGGAAGCTGGCGGCCGCCCAGGCAGGGCTCGACGAGTGCGTGCGCCGCTGCGAGCGGCACGGGCTGACCTCGATCCGGGTGCGGGCCCGCCGGGAGCAGGCGGAGCTGCACGCCGCCACCGGCCGGTTCCGGTCGGCCTACGAGGAGCACCGGCGGTACTGCGACGAGCTGATGGAACTGCAGTCGGCCGAGCGCGACGCCCGCGCCCGCACGCTGCAGGCGATGTACGAGACCACCGAGGCCCGCCAGCAGAGCCGCCGCTACCGCGAGCTGTCGCTGCGCGATCCGCTCACCGGCCTCTACAACCGCCGCTACGTCGACGACGAGCTGCCCCGCCTGCTGGCCGCCCACCCGGGTCAGGTCACCGTGGCACTGCTCGACCTCGACCACTTCAAGCGGATCAACGACACCTGCTCGCACGAGGTCGGCGACCGGGTCCTCCGCACGGTCGCCGAGCTGCTCCAGGAGCACGTCCCACAGAACCCGGGAACCGGCTCCTTCGCCGCGCGGCTCGGCGGCGAGGAGTTCCTCGTCGTGCTGGCCGGCACCGCACCCGGCCCGGCGGCACCGCACCTGGAGGCGGTCCGCCGGACGGTCGCCACGCACTCCTGGGCCGAGCTGACCGGCACCCTGCCGGTGACCGTGAGCATCGGGGTGGCCGGCGGCGGCGCCACCCCGGCGGACGTGCTGGCCCGGGCCGACGCCGCGCTGTACGCCGCCAAGCGTCAGGGCCGCGACCGCGTCGTCACGGGCTCCTGACGGCCGGCCCGCCCGCCCGGCCGGCGGGGGCCTGACGGTCGGGCGTCGGCGGTGGGGCGGTCAGACGGGCTCGACGCCGAAGATCCCGGCCAGCCGCTCGATCTTGCGGGCGCGACCCAGCCGGGGCAGGTCGCTGCCGTCGCGGATCACCTGACCGCGGGCGTCGAAGTCGGCGAGGAAGTCCCGGGCCCAGGCGACGTCGGAGGGCGCGGGGCTGATCACCTCGTTGATGACCGGCAGCTGGTCCATGTCCAGGCACAGCTTCCCGGTCAGGCCCAGGGAGACGGTGACGGCGGTCTGCTCCCGCAGCACCGGAAGGCTGGTGCTCACCGTCGGCCCGTCGATCGGACCGGGCAGCCCGCCGATCCGGCTGGCCAGCACCAGGCGGGTCCGCGGATAGGACATGGCCAGCTCGTCGGCGCTGGTGCCGGTGTCCCTGCGGTAGTCGCCGCTGCCGAATGCCAGCCGGAAGGCGCCACGGGCGCGGGCGATGTTGACCGCCTCCTCGATGCCGAGGGCGGACTCCACCAGCGCCAGGACCGGCGTGGCGCCGCCGAGCCGGTCGAACGTCTCGGTCACGTGCTCGGCGGCCTCGGCCTTGGCGAGCATGACGCCGAGCAGGCCCGGCAGCCCGGCCAGCCCGGCCATGTCGTCGGCCCAGAACGACGTCGAGTGGTCGTTGATCCGCACCCAGGCGCTGCGGTCCTCCCGGGAGAGCCACTCGGCCACGCCCTCGCGGGCCTCCGCCTTGCGCGCCGGGTCGACGGCGTCCTCGATGTCGAGCACGACCGAGTCGGCCCGCGACTCGTGCGCCACGTCGAACAGCTCCGTGCGCGCGCCGTTCACCAGCAGCCAGGAGCGCGCGTCCTCGGGACCGACCTTCCGCCGTCTCACCACGCACCCATCCTCGTACGGATCTCCGCGCGGCACCGCCCGGCGCGCACCCCGCCGGAGCCGGATGCGCGACCCATGCGTGCTGCCGCCCACCGCGGGTACGCCGGTCCCACCCGGACGCACGACGATCGGCTGGAGGAAGCATGAGCGAACGCGAACGCGAACTCGAGGAGACCGGCACCGGCGAGGGTGCCAAGCGGATCGGTCAGGCGCCGACGACGACGGACGTGACCGACCCGGAACGGTCCTCCCGCAACACGGCTGCGGGGACCGGCTCGGAGCCGGGCGAGGGCCCCGTCCAGCCGGCGGCCGACGAAGGCGTGGATCCCTCGGCGAGCATCGAGCCGCACAACGAGGGGCTCGCCTGACCGTTCCTCCTGCGGCCGGCTGAGCCCGGGCGGCGAACCCGGGCTCAGCCGGCCGCGAGGCGCGGGACGACCTCGGTGCCCAGCAGCTCGATCCCGCGCAACAGGTCCTCGTGGGCCAGCCGCGGGTTGGTCATCTGGATCGCGACCCGGTCGACGCCGCCGAGCTGCCCGGAGATCCGGACCAGCTTCTCGGCGACGGTGTCTGGGTCGCCCATGAAGAAGGCGCCGTCCGGGCCGCTGGTCGCGTCGAACTGCGCCCGGGTGGGTGCGGCGAACCCGCGCTCCCGCGAGACCTTGGTGAACAGCTCGTGCCAGCCGGGGTAGATGGTGTCCGCGGCGGCCTGCGTGCTGTCGGCGACGAACCCGAACACGTGCAGCCCCACCTGCAACTTCTCCGGGGCGTGCCCGGCGTGCGCCCCGGCCCGCCGGTAGAGGTCGATGAGCGGGGCGAACTGCCGGGGCTCCCCGCCGATGATGGCCACCATCAGCGGCAGCCCGAGCAGCCCGGCGCGGGCGAAGGACTTCGGCGTCCCGCCCACCCCGACCCAGATGGGCAGCGGGTCCTGCAGCGGCCGCGGGTAGACGCCCTGGCCGGTCAACGCCGGCCGGTGCTTCCCCGACCAGGTGACGTGCTCGGACTCCCGGATCCGCAGCAGCAGGTCCAGCTTCTCGGCGAACAGCTCGTCGTAGTCGCCCAGGCTCAGGCCGAACAGCGGGAACGCCTCGGTGAACGAGCCGCGGCCCACCACCAGGTCGATCCGGCCCCGGCTGATCAGGTCGAGGGTGGCGAACTGCTGGAACACGCGCACCGGGTCCGCCGCGCTGAGCACCGCCACCGCGCTGCCCAGCCGGATGCGGGACGTGCGGGCCGCGGCGGCGGCGAGGATGACCGGCGGCGCGGAGTCGTAGTACTCGGGGCGGTGGTGCTCGCCGATGCCGAAGGAGTAGAGCCCCACCCGGTCGGCGAGCTCGATCTCCTCCAGCAGGTGCGCCATCCGCTCCTCCGGACCGACGACCCGCTCGGTGCGGGGGTCGGTCACGGCCGAGACGAAGCTGTCGACGCCGAGGTGCATGGCCGTCCTCCAGGGATCGGGGTCCGGCCCGGCCGGACGGCCGGGCCCGCGCGCCAGTCAACACCGCGGACGCCGGTTCCCGCCCGGGGCTCCCGGTCAGCCCGCCGGCACCACCCGGTCCAGCCAGGCCAGCAGGTCGGCGACGACCTCGTCGCGGTTGGTCTCGTTGAACACCTCGTGCCGGGCGTCCTCGTAGACGGCGAGGGTGACGTCGGTCAGCCCGGTGTCGCGCAACCGCTGCACCAGGCCGTGCACCAGCGCGAGCTGCCCGGTGACCGGGTCCTGGTCGCCGACGGCGACGTACACCGGCAGGTCGCTGCGCAGCCGGCCCAGCCGCTCGCGATCGGCCACCTGCCGCGCGGAGACGAACATCTGCCGGCTGTCCGCGGCCGTGAGGCCGAAGCCGCACCGCGGGTCGGCGACGTAGGCGTCGACCTGGGCGTCGTCCCGGGAGAGCCAGTCGTACTCGGTGCGGGCCGGCTCGAACGCGGCGTTGAACGCGGAGAGGTCCGTGGGCGCGTCGAGGTCCATGGCCGGCTCCAGCAGGTCCAGCGCGGCGGTGCCGGTGAGCACCAGGCCGGCCAGCTCGGCAGAGTGGTCGAGGACGTACTGCTGGGCGGCGAAGGAGCCCATGCTGTGGCCGAGCAGCACCAGCGGCGCGTCGGGCAGGTCGGCCCGCACGTGCGCGCTGAGCCGGCCGATGTCGCGCACCAGCTCGTCCCAGCCGCCGGGGCCGAGGTCGCCCCAGCGGCCGTCCTGCGCCGTGGCGCCGTGGCCGCGGTGGTCCTGCCCGACGACCACCCAGCCGGCACCGGTCAGCGCAGTGGCCAGCGCCTCGTAGCGGAGCAGGTGCTCGCCCATCCCGTGGGTGAGCTGGAGGATGCCCCGCACCGGGCCGGCCGGGTCCCACCGGTAGGCGGTGACGCGGACGTCGTCGGCGGAGGCGATCGAGAAGGTCTGGTCCGGCATGCCCGGAGGCTACGGCGGGCGGCCGAGGTGCGCGGCGGGCGTCAAACCGGGCGGGTGACCGGAGCGGCAGGGCGGACGACGCTGTCCTGCCCGCTCCGGGGCGCTCGGCGCAGCGCCGTCGGGCAGGATCGGGCGACGACGCGGGGGCACCACCGGGGTGCTCGCGCACGAGCCGACGGAGGACCCGCGCCCATGCCAGGACACGGCCGCATCCAGCACGCGGAGCTGGCCCGCAGGGTCGTGCCCGCGGACGCCGCGGCCGCCCTCATCGGCCCCGGCGACACCGTCGGCATGAGCGGCTTCACCGGCGCCGGCTACCCGAAGGTGGTGCCCGAGGCGCTCGCCCGCCGGATCGGCGCCGCCCACGCGGCCGGCGATGCCTTCCGCGTCAACGTCTGGACCGGCGCCTCGACCGCTCCGGAGCTCGACGGCGTGCTCGCCGCGGCCGACGGCGTGGACCTACGGCTCCCCTACCAGTCCGACCCGGTCACCCGCGCGAAGATCAACGCCGGGGAGATGGACTACCTGGACGTGCACCTGTCGCACGTCGCCCAGCTGGCCTGGGAGGGGTTCCTCGGGCCGCTGGACGTCGCCGTCGTCGAGGTCAGCGGGATCACCGCCGGCGGCGACCTCGTGCCGTCGTCCTCGATCGGCAACAACAAGACCTGGCTCGACCGCGCCGAGCGGGTGATCCTCGAGGTCAACTCGTGGCAGAGCGCCGACCTCGAGGGCATGCACGACATCTACTACGGCACCGCGCTCCCGCCGCACCGGCTGCCCATCCCGCTCACCGGGCCGGCCGACCGGATCGGCACCCCGTACCTGCGGTGCGCGCCGGAGAAGGTCGTCGCGGTGGTCGAGACGCACGCCCCCGACCGCAACAGCCCGCTGGCCGCGCCCGACGAGACCTCCCGGCGGATCGCCGGTCACCTGGTGGAGTTCCTGGAGCACGAGGTCGCCCGGGGGCGCCTGCCCGAGGGGCTGCTGCCGCTGCAGTCGGGGGTGGGCAACGTGGCCAACGCCGTCCTGGCCGGCCTGGAGAGCTCCCGGTTCGAGGGGTTGTCCGCCTACACCGAGGTGATCCAGGACGGGATGCTGGAGCTGCTGGACTCGGGCACCCTGTCGGTGGTCTCCGCGACCGCCTTCTCCCTGGGCCCCGACGCCGCCACGGCGTTCAACGACTCGGCCGCCGCCTACCGCGACCGGATCGTGCTGCGGCCGCAGGAGATGAGCAACCACCCGGAGATCGTCCGGCGCCTCGGGGTGCTCGCGATGAACGGGATGATCGAGGCCGACATCTACGGCAACGTCAACTCCACCCACCTGATGGGCAGCCGGATCCAGAACGGCATCGGGGGCTCCGGCGACTTCGCGCGCAACGCCTACCTCTCCTTCTTCCTCAGCCCGTCGACGGCCAAGGGCGGCGCGATCTCGTCCATCCTGCCGATGGTGTCCCACGTCGACCACACCGAGCACGACGTGCAGGTGCTGGTCACCGAGCAGGGGCTGGCCGACCTGCGCGGGCTCTCCCCGCGGCGGCGGGCGCGCGCGGTGATCGCGCACTGCGCGCACCCGGACTACCGCCCGCTGCTCGAGGACTACCTGGAGCGCGCCGACCGCGGGGCCTACGGCCGGCACACCCCGCACCTGCTCGCCGAGGCGCTGAGCTGGCACACCCGCTCCCTGGAGACGGGGTCGATGCTGCCGGGCTGAGCACCGCCGGCGGGCTCAGGCGTCGACCTCCTCGTGGGTGTTGACCCCGGGGATCCGGCGCACCGAGCCCCAGCCGAACCGCGCCACCAGCAGCGCGGCGCCGGCGAGCGAGCCCAGCCCGTCGCGGACCAGGTCGCCGTTGGTGTCGTCGTTGCCCTCGGACAGCGCGGTGCCGGACCAGGCGTCGGACCGCCACTCGTAGATCTCCCAGAGCGCGCCGACCGTGACGCCGAGCGCCGCCGTCACCACGGCGATGCCCACGTAGTGCCGCAGGTGCGTCTCGTCCCGGGGTCCGGGACGACGTCGAGCCGGGCCAGCGCGATGTAGACGACCGGGGCGGTGAGCATCGGCAGCGAGAAGTGCACCAGGTCGTCGAACCGGACGAACCTGTCGTAGAGCCCCCACACCTCGCCGAACCCCTGCAGCGCCATGCCGAGGGTGACCGACAGGTCGTAGATCCGCGGCAGGGTTCACCGCTCGCGCCACGAGCGTGACCGCGCCCATGACGGCGAGCACCGCGGCCGCGCCGGCGTCCCTGGCGACGGCGTACCAGACGGCTCCGCCCAGGAGGGCCAGCCGCAGCACGTCGATGCCGTCCCGGACGACCGGCGTCCAGTCCCCGAGCAGGAGCCTGCGCGTGTCCACCGTCGGCGACCGGGTCGATCAGCCGGACTCGGCGATCCGCTTGATCGCCGTCAGGGTCGCCGGGATGCCCTCGTGCGCCTGGCGGGTCCGCATGGCGATCTGCTCCTGGGCGGCGTCCCCGTAGCGCTGCGCGAACATGGCCAGCCCGTCGGGCAGGAACGCCCACGACTCGGTGAGCTCCGTCCCGCCGTCGACGGGGGCCAGGGTGAAGCTCCAGTGCACGAAGGACCCACCGACGACCCAGGCGAACTCCCGGCCGCGCTCGGCTGCGACCACCTGCGAGCGCGTCTCCCAGGTGCGCTCCGGGGTCACGTTGCGGCCGGTGAACCAGTCCCCCACCGCGCCCGAGGCGCCCTCGTCCCACCAGCAGGCGGCGCAGACGGGGCTCCACTCGCCGGTGCGGGTGACGTCGGAGACCAGGTCGTAGAGGTCCTCCGGCGACGTCGCGACGGTGATCGACCCGGAGTGCCGTAGCTCGCTCACCGGGGAAGTCTCGCAGTCGTCATGCGTGGTCGCTCGGACGGCCCGGGTATGCGCGCCGCGTGGAAGAGCTGTTGCAGGAAGTCGTCAACGTCCTGGTCGTGATCGTGGAGGCGTGCGGCGCCGCGGTGATCATCGTGGGGGCCGTCTGGGCCTTCATGCGCTTCGTGTGGATGGGCCTGCGGCACCGGAGCGCCCACGGCTTCGTGCCGGTCCGGCTGACGCTGGGGCGGTTCCTCGCCCTGGGCCTGGAGTTCCAGCTGGCCAGCGACGTCCTGCGCACCGCCGTTGCCCCCAGCTGGGAGGAGATCGGGCAGCTCGCCGCCATCGCCGCGATCCGGACGGTGCTGAACTACTTCCTGGGCAAGGAGATCGCCGAGGAGCGCCGCCAGGTCGAGGAGGACCGCGACCGGCCGTCCGACGCCGGCGGGGGCATCTCGACGGCGGGCGGCGCGGACCAGGGCACGTCGACGCCGCGCACCGGGCGGGCGGGGTGAGCTCGACGCTGGCCGCCGTCACCGGTGCCGCCGCGGAGCTCGTCGCCGGGGCGGCGGTGATCAGCGCCCTGGTCGCCCTGGGCGCCACCCGCCGTCCGGCGCTGGCCCTCGGCATCCTGCTCGACCTGCTGGTCGCCGCCGGCATCCTCCGGCTGATCGGGAACCCCGGCTGGCAGTCGATCGCCACCGCGGCCGCCGTCATCGCGCTGCGCCACCTGGTGGGCTACGGCCTGCGGCTGGGGGCGCACTCCTGGGCGGAGGCCCGCGGCGCCCGGCCCGGGCGGCCGGCCCGGTGGTACGACGAGACGGCCCGTCACCTGATCCGGCCGGCCTGGCGGCAGTGACGGCAGTCCGGGTCCGCAGCGCCGGGCCGGACGGGGCTGGCTAGGGTCCGTCGGTGACCTTCTCCATCGTCGGGCGGTCTCCCGACGGCACGGCGCTCGGCGTCGCGGTGGCCAGCAAGTTCCTCGCCGCGGGCGCCTACGTGCCGGCTGCGGCCGCCGACGCCGGTGCGCTCGCCACGCAGGCGCACGTCAACCTGGAGCTGCGCACCCGCGGCATCGAGCTGCTCCGCGAGGGGGTGGGGGCCGCGGACCTGCTGATCCGCTTCTTCGCCGGCGACCCGCAGCGCGACCAGCGGCAGGCCGGCGTGGTCGACCGCGACGGCGCGGCCGCCACCTTCACCGGTGACCGCGCGCAACCCTGGGCCGGGGGGCGCACGGGCGAGGGCCCGGAGGGGTCCTTCGCCGCGCAGGGCAACCTCCTCGCCGGGCCCGAGGTGGTCGACGCGATGGCCGGCCGCTGGCTCGCCACGGCCGCCGAACCCTCGCTGGCCCGGCGGCTGGTCGCCTGCCTCGCCGCGGGCCAGGACGCCGGTGGCGACCCGCGCGGGAAGCAGGCGGCGGCGGTGCTCGTGGTGTCCGCGGGCGCAGGCTACGGCGGCCTCGGCGACGTCGTCGTCGACCTGCGCAGCGACGACTCCGCCGAGCCCATCGGCGAGCTCGCCCGGATGCTCGACCTGCACGACCTCTACTTCGGCTCCACGCCCGCCGACGAGCTGCTGCCGTACGACGACGCCCTCGTCGGCGAGCTGCGCGCGCGCCTGGCGGGTACCGGCTACGCCACCGGGGACGTGCAGCGCGACCTCTACGACTGGATGGGCCGGGAGAACTTCGAGGAGCGCTGGCACGACGGCCGGCTCGACCCCGTCGTCCTGGCCCACCTGCAGGCCACCACCGGGCTGCCCTGACCCGCCCGAGGCGTCAGGCGCGGCCCGCCTGGGCGGCGGCCGGAGCCTCCCCGCCCTCCAGGTCGCCCTCGGTGTCGAGGTAGGCCTGCTGCAGCTCGGCGAGCAGGGCGGGGTCGGGCTCGGCCCACATCTTCCGGTCCACCGCCTCGAGCAGCCGCTCGGCGATGCCGTGCAGCGCCCACGGGTTCGACTGCTCCAGGAACGCCCGGTTCTCCGGGTCGAGCACGTAGGTCTGCGCGAGCGTCTCGTACATCCAGTCGGCCACCACGCCGGTGGTGGCGTCGTAGCCGAACAGGTAGTCGACGGTGGCGGCCAGTTCGAAGGCGCCCTTGTAGCCGTGCCGGCGCATGGCGGCCAGCCACTTGGGGTTGACGACCCGGGCCCGGAAGACGCGGGCGGTCTCCTCGGTGAGCGAGCGGGTACGCACCGACTCGGGCCGGGTGGAGTCGCCGATGTAGGCCGCAGGGGCCGAGCCGGTGAGCGCGCGGACCGTGGCCACCATGCCGCCGTGGTACTGGAAGTAGTCGTCGGAGTCGGCGATGTCGTGCTCGCGGGTGTCGACGTTCTTCGCTGCCACCGCGATCCGCCGGTAGGCGGCCTCCATGTCCGGCCGGGCCTGCACACCATCCAGGTCCCGGCCGTAGGCGTAGCCGCCCCAGACGGCGTAGACCTCGGCGAGGTCGGCGTCCCCGCGCCAGTTCCGGCTGTCGATCAGTGACAGCAGACCGGCGCCGTAGGCGCCCGGCTTGGAGCCGAACACCCGGGTGGTGGCCCGCCGCCGGTCGCCGTGGGCCGCCACGTCGGCGTCCACGTGGGCCTTCACGAAGTTGACGTCGGCCGGCTCGTCGAGACCGGCGACCAGGGTGACCGCGTCGTCGAGCATGGTGACCACGTGCGGGAAGGCGTCCCGGAAGAAGCCGCTGATCCGCACGGTGACGTCGATCCGCGGCCGGTCCAGCTCGTCCAGCGGGACCGGTTCCAGCGCGGTGACCCGCCGCGACGCCTCGTCCCACACGGGCCGGACGCCGAGCAGCGCCAGCACCTCGGCGACGTCGTCGCCGGAGGTGCGCATCGCCGAGGTGCCCCACACCGACAGCCCGACCGAGCGCGGGTACTCGCCGGTGTCGGCGCGGTACCGGTCGACCAGCGACTCGGCCATCGCCTGCCCGGTCTCCCACGCCAGGCGGGAGGGCACCGCGCGCGGGTCGACGGAGTAGAAGTTCCGGCCGGTCGGCAGCACGTTGACCAGCCCGCGCAACGGCGAGCCCGAGGGCCCGGCCGGCACGTAGCCGCCGTCGAGGGCGTGCAGCGTGGCGTCCAGCTCGTCGGTGGTGCGCGCCAGCCGCGGGACGACCTCGTCGACGGCGAAGCGCAGGACGGCGGCCACCCGCTCGTCCTCGCGGTCGAGCACCTGCCGGACGACGTCGTCGACGGCGTCGGCGGTCCAGCCGCGCTCCTCCATCCCCGAGACCAGCGCCTCCGCCTGCGCCTCGACGGCGTCGGTGGCGGCGAGCCCGGCGGTGCCGTCCTCGGCCAGCCCGAGCGCCTCCCGCAGACCGGGCAGGGCGACCGAGCCGCCCCAGATCTGCCGGGCGCGCAGCATGGCCAGGACCAGGTCGACCCGGTTCTGCCCGCTCGGCGGGGTCCCGAGGACGTGCAGCCCGTCGCGGATCTGGGAGTCCTTGATCTCGCAGAGCCAGCCGTCGACGTGCAGGATCATCTCGTCGAAGTGGTCGTCCTCCGGCCGCTCGTTCAGGCCCAGGTCGGCGTCGAGCTTGGCCGCCTGCAGCAGGGTCCAGATCTGCGCCCGGACCGCGGGCAGCTTCGCCGGGTCCATCGCCGCCACGTTGGCGTGCTCGTCCAGGAGCTGCTCGAGCCGGGCGATGTCGCCGTAGGAGTCGGCGCGGGCCATCGGCGGCACCATGTGGTCGATCAGCGTGGCGTGCGCCCGGCGCTTGGCCTGGCTGCCCTCGCCGGGATCGTTGACCAGGAACGGGTAGATCAGCGGCAGGTCGCCGATGGCCGCGTCCGGACCGCAGGACGCGGACAACCCCACCGTCTTGCCCGGCAGCCACTCCAGGTTCCCGTGCTTGCCGACGTGCACCAGCGCGTGCGCGCCGAACACCGACCGCAGCCACCAGTAGGCGGCCAGGTAGTGGTGCGACGGCGGCAGGTCGGGGTCGTGGTAGATCGCGATCGGGTTCTCGCCGAAGCCGCGCGGCGGCTGCACCATGACGACGACGTTGCCGGCGCGGAGGGCGGCGAAGACGATGTCGTCCCCGTCCACGAACAGGGAGCCGGGGGCCTCGCCCCAGTGCTCCTCCACCGCCTCCCGCAGGTCCGCGGGCAGGGTGTCGAAGAAGGCGCGGTACGTCGCCGCGGGGATGCGGACGGGGTTGCCGCTGAGCTGGTCCTGGGTCAGCCAGTCGGCGTCCTGGCCGCCGGCGGCGATGAGCGCGTGCACGAGCGCGTCGCCGTCCAGGTCGGCGACACCGGGCAGCGCGTCCGGGCCGTCGAACGGGCCCAGGTCGTAGCCCTGGCCGGCCATCGCGGCCAGCAGCCGGACGACCGACGCCGGGGTGTCCAGCCCGACGGCGTTGCCGATGCGGGCGTGCTTGGTCGGGTAGGCGCTGAGCATGACCACGATCCGGCGCTCGGCCGGCGGGGTGTGCCGCAGCCGGGCGTGCGCGACGGCGGTACCGGCCACGCGGGCGGCCCGCTCGGGGTCGGCGACGTAGGAGGTCAGGCCGTCGTCGTCGGTCTCCTTGAACGAGAAGGGCACGCTGATCAGCCGGCCGTCGAACTCCGGGATCGCCACCTGGTTGCCGACGTCGAGCGGCGAGAGGCCGTCGTCGTCGGCCAGCCACTCCGCCCGGGAGCGGGTGAGGCACAGCCCCTGGACCACGGGGACGTCGAGCTCGGCCAGGGCGCCGATGTCCCAGGCGCCGTCGTCGCCACCGGCCTGGGCCGTGGCCGGCCGGGAGCCGCCGGCGGCGAGGACGGTGACGACGAGGGCGTCGGCGCCGCGCAGGGTGTCGAGGAGGCCGGGGTCGATCGAGCGCAGACTGGCGGTGAACACCGGCAGCGCCTGCCCGCCGGCGTCCTCGACGGCCGTGCAGAGGTCCTCGACGAACGCGGTGTTCCCGGCCAGGTGGTGCGCCCGGTAGTAGAGGACGGCGATCCGCGGGCCGGTCGTCGTCCGGGCGGTGCGGTCCAGCAACCCCCAGTCGGGGGCGACCGACGGGGGCTCGAACCCCTCTCCGGTGAGCAGCACCGTGTCGGACAGGAAGCGGTGCAGCTGGACGAGGTTGTCCGGCCCGCCCTGGGCGAGGTAGCCGTGCGCCTCGGTCGCCACGCCCATCGGCACGGTCGACAGCTCCATCAGCTCGGCGTCGGGCACCTGCTCACCGCCCAGCACGACCACCGGGACGGCCCCGGCCAGCAGCGGCGCGAGCATCTCCTCGTACTGCCGCCGGACGCCGAGGATGCGGACGACGACGAGGTCGCTTCCCTCGACCAGCGCGGCGACGCCGTCGGCGCCGAGCCGGACCGGGTTGCCGGGGCGCCAGCCGGCGCCGCTGGCCCGGGCCGACAGCAGGTCGGTGTCGCTGGTGGAGAGCAGGGTGAACACGGCGACGCCGCCTCCCTCGGGGTCCGCGCCCCGGTTCGCTGGGCACGGCAGCCGAAGTGTCTGGCTCACCCGAAGGCTCACAGTGGCGGGACCGCACCGGATTCGCACCGGCTTCCTCGCTGCACTGCCGTGTAGTGGCCTGGACGCTACCGCGAGCCGTGCGCGCGCCGAGGCAGTACCCACCGATCGCATCCGAACGGTGCGCCGGAGGGGAAGCTATCGCCGCCGCCGTGCGCGGACCGCGCATCGCCTCGACGGTCATGATCGTCGTCGGCGTGCTGTTCCTGGTCTCGGCGCTGGTGAACCTCGCCGTGCTGGAGACCGACCTGAACTTCCTGGCGTTCCGGTTCGCCAACGTGGTCTTCTCCGTCGTCGCCGGTCTGGTGCTCCTGATCCTGGGGGCCTACGGCCGGGTGAGCGGAACCTGCCGGCCGACAGCCCCTACGCCCACCCTGCCGAGAACGTGGACGAGGACGACGTGGACGACGGGTTCCCCTCGACCCCGGCGGAGTTCGCCGCCGAGCGGGCGATGCGGGACGCGGAGTTCGCCGTCGTGCAGCACACCGCGACCCCGGACCAGCAGCGCCGGGTCGCCGCCATGGCGGACGCGCGGAGCCGGTCGGACCGCCGCCGCGTGTGGATGTCCTTCGACGCCGGGAGGCCGGGCACCGGGAAGTAGCCTTCCCCACCATGACCGTCCCGGCGCCCGTCCGTGACCGCGCGGACGCCTGCCCGGGCGCGCTGCAGACGCACGCGGCCGCCGACGGCGCCCTCGCCCGGGTCCGGGTGCCCGGTGGTGCGCTCACCGTGGCGCAGCTGCGGGTCCTCGCCGACGCCTCCCGCGAGCTGGGCGACGCCGCGCTGGAGCTCACCAGCCGGGGCAACGTGCAGCTCCGGGGTCTGGCGCCGGGATCCGCGGCCGAGCTCGGCGACCGGCTGGCCGCCGCCGGCCTCCTGCCGAGCGCCACGCACGAGACGGCCCGCAACGTGCTGGCCAGCGTGCTCAGCGGCCGGGTCGGCGGGCTGCTGGACGTGCGCCCCTGGGTGCCGGCCTTCGACACCGCGCTGTGCGCCGATCCGGCTCTGGCGGAGCTACCCGGCCGCTTCCTCGCCGCGTTCGACGACGGCCGCGGCGACGTCGCGGGGCAGGCGCCGGACGTCGGGCTGCTCGCCCTCGACCAGGGGACGGTGGCGCTGCTCCTGGCCGGCGCCGACAGCGGGCTGCGGTCCTCACCCGCGGACGCCGTCGCGCTGGCGCTGGCGGCCACCCGCGCGTTCGTGGCCGAGCGCCGGGCACAGGGCGGCACCGCGTGGCGGGTGTCCGAGCTGGCGGCGGGGCCGGCGCGGATCGCCGCCGCGGTGGGCGGACCGCGCTCCGCGCCCGTCCCGGTCCCGGCCGCACCCCCGACCGGGCCGGCCGGGGCGCTGCGGCAGGACGACGGGCGGACGGCGCTGGTCGCGGTGGTGCCGCTCGGCCGGCTGACGGCCGACCAGGCCGACCTCCTGGCGGGCACCGCGGCGACCGGGGTGCAGCTCACCCCTTGGCGGAGCGTCGTCGTCCCCGACCTGCCGGACGGCGCGGCCGCCGAGCCGCTCGCGGCGGCCGGGCTGGTGCTCGATCCGGGCAGCACCTGGCTGCGGGTGACCGCCTGTGCGGGCCGGCCCGGCTGCGCCAGGTCGCTGGCCGACGTCCGTTCCGACGCGGCGCGCGCGGTCGCCGGGGGCGCGCTCCCGGCGAGCGGCGCGCGCCAGCACTGGGCCGGGTGCGGCCGCCGCTGCGGCCGCCCGTCCGGCGACGTGGTCGACGTGATCGCGACCGGCACCGGGTACCTGGTCGAAGGCGCCGGCTCCCCCGCCTGACCGGAGCGCACGCCTCGGCCCGGAGGCGGTGTCGAGCCTCCTCGTGGATCTGCGGACAGGCGTTTGAGGGCGACACCGGGCCCGACGGCCGCCGTTCCCCACCGCAGGCGCCCCATCGACGGGACGTAGCCTCCTCGCCGATGTACGACTACGAGAAGGACGGCGCCGAGATCTACCGGCGGTCGTTCGCCACCATCCGTGCCGAGGCCGACCTCGCCGGCCTGCCCGCCGACGTCGCCCAGGTGGCGGTGCGGATGATCCACGCCTGCGGGCAGGTGGACCTGGTCGGCGACGTCACCCACTCCCCCGCGGTCGTGCAGCGGGCCCGCGAGGCATTGCACGCCGGCGCGCCGGTCCTCTGCGACGCCCAGATGGTCGCCAGCGGCATCACCCGCCGGAGATTGCCGGCCGACAACGACGTCGTCTGCACGCTCCACGACCCGCGTACCCCCGGCCTCGCCGCCGAGCTCGGCACCACCCGCACCGCCGCCGCCCTCGAGCTGTGGCGGGACCGGCTGGACGGCGCCGTCGTCGCCATCGGCAACGCGCCCACCGCCCTGTTCCACCTGCTGGAGATGGTCGCCGCCGGGGCACCGCGGCCGGCCGCCGTCATCGGCATCCCGGTCGGGTTCATCGGCGCGGTGGAGTCCAAGGAGGCGCTGGCCGCCTCCGACCTCGAGCACCTGGTCGTCCACGGCCGGCGCGGCGGCAGCGCGATCACCGCGGCGGCCATCAACGCGATCGCGAGCACCCAGGAGTGAGCGGCCGCCTCTACGGCGTGGGCCTCGGCCCCGGCGATCCGGAGCTGGTCACGGTCAAGGCCGCCCGGCTGATCGGCGCCGCCGACGTCGTCGCCTTCCACGCCGCCCGGCACGGGCGGTCGGTCGCCCGCGCGCTGGCCGAGCCCTATCTGCGCGAGGGCCAGGTCGAGGAGCTGCTCGTCTACCCGGTCACCACCGAGACCACCGACCACCCCGGTGGCTACCAGGGCGCGATCGACGAGTTCTACGAGGCGGCCGCCGCTCGGCTCGCCGCGCACCTGGACGCCGGCCGCGACGTCGTGGTGCTCGCCGAGGGCGATCCGCTCTTCTACGGCTCCTACATGCACATGCACAAGCGGCTGGCGCACCGCTACCCGACCGAGGTCGTCCCCGGCGTCACCAGCGTCAGCGGCGCGGCCGCCGCCGTCGGCCGGCCGCTGGTCGAGCGCGACGAGGTGCTCACCGTGCTGCCCGGCACGCTGCCGGCCGACGAGCTCGCCGCGCGGCTGGCCGCCACCGACTCCGCCGCCGTCATGAAGCTCGGCCGCACGTTCCCGCAGGTGCGCGAGGCGTTCGACCGGGCCGGCGTCCTCGACCGCGCCCTCTACGTCGAGCGGGCCACCACCGACCGCCAGCGCTGCCTGCCGCTGGCCGACGTCGACCCGGTGAGCGTCCCGTACTTCTCCCTCGTCCTGCTGCCCAGCCCGCTCACCCCGCAGGTCGTCGAGCCGTTCCAGCCGTCCGTCGAGGCCACCCCGGACGGTGAGGTCGTCGTCGTCGGCCTCGGCCCCGGCGCGCGGAGCTGGACGACCCCGGAGGCCGCTGAGGCGCTGGCCTGCGCCGACGACCTCGTCGGCTACGGCCCCTACCTGGACCGGGTGGCCGTCAACCCGCGCCAGACCCGCCATCCCAGCGACAACCGCGTCGAGGCCGACCGCGCCGCCCACGCCCTGGAGCTGGCCCGGTCCGGCCGCCGGGTGGCGGTCGTCTCCAGCGGCGACCCCGGTGTCTTCGCGATGGCCGCCGCGGTGCTGGAGGTTGCCGAGCGGCCCGAGTTCGCCGGCGTCCCGGTGCGGGTCGTACCCGGTCTCACCGCCGCCCAGGCGGTGGCCTCCCGGGTCGGCGCTCCGCTGGGCCACGACTTCTGCGTGATGTCCCTGTCCGACGTCCTGAAGCCGTGGGAGGTCATCGTGGACCGGCTGCGGCACGCGGCCGCCGCCGACCTGGTCATCGCCCTCTACAACCCGCGGTCGAGGCACCGCCCGCACCAGCTCGGCGAGGCGCTGCAGGTGCTGCTGGAGATCCGCGCACCGGAGACCGTGGTCGTCGTGGGCCGCGACGTCGGCGGGCCCGAGGAGACCGTCCGGGTGACCACCCTCGGCGCGCTGGACCCGGCGACGGTGGACATGCGCTGCCTGGTGCTGATCGGCTCCTCGCAGACGAGGGTCACGCCCTCGGGCGGCGTCTACACCTCCCGCCGCTACCCGCGCTGACCCGCCGGGCGGGAATGCCCGGGAGATCGTTGCCCTTGCCCACCTTCGTGGCCCCACCGACGCTCTCCCGGACCCCCGCGTTCTGGACCACCGCCGGGCTGCTCCTGCTCGTGCTCGCCGCGTCCGGCGTGCCGACGCCGCTGTACCGCGTCTACCAGGAGCAGTTCGGCTTCGGCCCGGGCATGCTGACGACCGTCTTCGGCATCTACGCGCTCGCCCTTCTGGCCGCGCTGCTGGTGGTGGGCGGGTTGTCCGACCACGTCGGCCGCCGGCCGGTGCTGATCGGCGGGTTGCTGCTCCAGGCGGCGTCGATGGGGGTCTTCCTCGCCGCGGACAGCGTCGGCTGGCTGCTGGCCGCCCGCGTGATGCAGGGGCTGTCCATGGGCGCCCTGACCGGGACGCTCGGCGCCATGCTGCTGGACACCCAGCGCCCAGGGCGTCCCCTCGGCGCGCTGGTCAACAGCGCCGGCCCCGGCGTCGGGCTGTCCGTGGGCGCGGTCGGCGCCGCACTGGTCGTCGAGTACGTGGCCACCCCCACCCGCTGGGTCTTCACCGTCCTGACGGCCGTCCTGCTGCTGGCCGCGGCGGTGGTCGCGCTGCTGCCCGAGACCTCCCCGCGGGCCCCTGGCGCGCTGCGCTCGCTGCGGCCGACGGTCCGGGTGCCCCGGCCCCAGCGCCCCGCCTTCCTCGCCGCGGTGCCGGCCATGGTGGCGGCCTGGGCCCTCGGCGGGCTCTACCTGTCCCTTGGCCCGTCGCTGGTCGCCTCGGTCTTCGGCATCGAGGACCACCTGGTCGGCAGCCTGCTGGTGCTGGCCATGCAGGGCACGGCCGCCCTCGGCGCCGTGCTGGGCCGCAACCTCCCCCCGGAGCGCGCCATGGTCGCCGGCGCGGCGGTGTTCGCCGTCGGCGTCACCGGGACGATCGCCGCCCTGCTCACCGCCCAGGTGGCGGTCCTGTTCAGCTCCGCGGTGGTCTCCGGCCTCGGGTTCGGCCTGGCGTTCCTCGGCGCCGTCGCGACCGCCAGCGCGGGCGTCGCCCCCGCCGAGCGGGCCGGGCTGCTGTCGAGCGTCTTCGTCGTCGGCTACCTCAGCTTCAGCATCCCCGCGGTGATCGCGGGCTCGGCCACGGCGGCGGTGGGCCTGGAGACGGTCACCGAGATCTACGCCGCGGTGCTCGTCGTCCTGGCGCTGCTGGCGATCGCCGGGGTGCGGCTGCGTCGCCGGCGCGCCGGGCTGCCCGGGAGCGCGACGGCGGAGCGGCTGCCCGCCTGACCGCCGGTCAGCGCCCGGCGTACGGGGTCGCCTTGAGTGCCCGCGCAGGTGGGCGGCGTTCTCCGCCAGCGTCGCGGTCGTGGCGGCGACGGCCTCGGGGGTCTCCTCCAGGTCCAGGTAGTCGGTGCCGCCCATCGCCTGGTCGTTCCAGTAGGTCGACCCCTGCGCCGGGATGGTGGAACCGATGTCGTCCAGGCCCTGGAACAGGTCGGCGACGATCTTGTGCGCGCCGTCCTCGTTGCCGACGACGGACACCACCGCCACCTTGCCGGTGACCAGCGGGCGGCCGGACCCGTCGGTCTCCGACAGCTGCCGTCCAGCCGCTCCAGCACCCGGTGGGCCACGCTGCTCATGTGCCCCACCCAGGTGGGGGTCGAGACGATCAGGATGTCGGCGGCCATCATCCGCTCGCGGATGGCGGGCCACTCGTCGCCCTCCCCCATGTCCACCTCGACGCCGGGCGGCAGCACGCTCGAGTCGACGACGCGCACGACGTTCCCGGTGACGCCGTGCTTCGCCAGTTCCGCCAGCACCTGCCGGGCGATGAGGTCGCTGCTCGACGGGGCGGGCGAGCGCTTGAGGCTGCAGGCGAGGGCCAGGGCGCGGAGCGGTGCGCTTCCGGTCATGCCCGTGACCTGCCCCCCGCGGCCGGGAACGCCACACATGACGATCAGATCGCGCACGACCGGACCCACGCCACCGCCGCCGGCACCGTGTCCACCACCGGCACGCCGGGCGGCAGCGGCGGACGGCGGACCAGCACGACGGGCAGCCCGAGCTCCCGCGCGGCGGTGAGCTTCGCCGCCGTCATCGCGCCGCCGCTGTCCTTGGTGACGACCACCTCGACGGCGTGCTCCCGCATCAGCGCGCGCTCGTCCGCCACCTCGAACGGTCCGCGGGCCAGCAGCACGGTGACCCGGCGCGGCAGCGGGGGCGCCGGTGGGTCGACCGAGCGCACCAGGCAGTGCCCGGGGACGTCGGCGAACGCGGCGAGCCCCTGGCGGCCGGTCGTGACGAACACCGACCCGAAGCCGGCCACCGCGTCGGCGGCGCCGGCCAGCGAATCGACCCAGCGCCAGTCGTCGTCCGGTCCGGCCCTCCACCCGGGGCGCTGCAGCCGCAGCAGCGGGGTGGCGGTGATCGCGCAGGCCCCGGCCGCGGCGGCCGTCATCCCGGCCGCGAACGGGTGCGTCGCGTCGACCACCGCTGCGGAAGGCGCCTCCCGCAGCCACGCCACGAGCCCGGCGACCCCGCCGAAGCCGCCGATCCGCACCCGGCCCGGCGGCAGCGCCGGCTCGGCCACCCGCCCGGCCAGCGAGCTGATCACGTCGAAACCGGCCCTGGCCAGCGCCGCCGCCAGCCGCCGTCCCTCCCCGGTGCCGCCGAGCACCAGCACCCGCCCGGTCACGCGCGGCGCTCCTGCCGGGACCCGCCCCGATACGCCTGCCGGCGGCATCGGCCACACCGATTCCCGCGCTCGTGCGCATCCGGGCGGTCGCGACCGCCCGCGAGGCCGCCGTGCATGCTGGACCCGTGACGACGGCGGAGCGCACGGAGGGCACCGGCCTGCGCTCCGGCTGGACCACCGGGGCCTGCGCCACCGCCGCGACCACCGCCGCCTACACCGCGCTGCTCACCGGCGAGTTCCCCGATCCGGTCACCATCGACCTGCCCAAGGACCGCCACCCGTCCTTCGCCCTGGCCACCGAACGGCTCGAGGACGGCGCCGCCACCGCGGGCGTGGTCAAGGACGCCGGCGACGACCCCGACGTCACCCACGGCGCGCTGGTCTCCGTCCGCGTGACCCACGGCGAGCCGGGCAGCGGCGTCACCTTCCGGGCCGGCGAGGGCGTCGGCACCGTGACCAAGCCGGGGCTGCCGCTGCCGGTGGGCGAGCCGGCGATCAACCCGATGCCCCGCCAGTTCATCCGCGCGCACGTGGCCGCGGTCGCCGCCCGGTCCGGTGGCGTCGGCGACGTCGTCGTCGAGGTGTCCGTCGAGCACGGCGCGGAGCTGGCCCGGCGCACCTGGAACCCGCGGCTGGGCATCCTCGGCGGCTTGTCCATCCTGGGCACGACCGGCGTCGTCGTCCCGTACTCCTGCTCGGCGTGGATCGACTCCATCCGCCGCGGCGTCGACGTCGCCCGGGCCGCCGGGTACGCGCACGTGGCCGCCTGCACCGGCAGCACCAGCGAGCGGGTGGCCGTCGAGGCCTACGGGCTGCCCGAGGACGCGCTGCTGGACATGGGCGACTTCGCCGGCGCCGTCCTGAAGTACCTGCGCCGCCACCCCGTCGACCGGCTGACCATCGCCGGGGGCATCGGCAAGCTCGCCAAGCTGGCCGACGGGCACCTGGACCTGCACTCCGGCCGCTCCCAGGTGTCCACGGCCTCGCTGGCGGCGATGGTCCGGGGAGCCGGCGGCCCGACCGATCTCGCCGAGCGGGTGCGCGCGGCCAACACCGCCCTCGACGCGCTGCAGCAGTGCCAGGCGGCCGGGCTGCCGCTGGGCGACCTGGTGGCCGCCGGCGCCCGGGAGACCGCGCTCGGCGTCCTGCGCGGCGCCCCGGTGGCGGTCGACGTGCTCGTGATCGACCGCGCGGGCACGGTCGTCGGCCGGGCCTAGCCCCGGCACCGCGTGGTCGAGTACAGGTGGCTGTCGGGGAACTCCCCGGCGGTGAGCACGGCCCCCACGATCACCACCGCGGTGCGGGTCACGCCGGCGGCCTCGACCTGGCCGGCGATGTCGGCCAGCGTGCCGCGCAGGATCAGCTCGTCGTCCCGGCTGGCCCGCGCCACGACGGCGACCGGGCAGTCCGCCCCGTAGGCGGGCACCAGCTCGGGCACCAGCGCGGCGATCCGCTGCACCGCCAGGTGCAGCACGAGCGTGGCCCCGGAGGCGCCGAGGGTGGCCAGGTCCTCCCCCGGCGGCATCGGCGTGGACCGCGCCGACGTGCGGGTCAGGATCACCGTCTGGCCGACGCCCGGGACGGTCAGCTCCCGCTTCAGCGAGGCCGCCGCGGCGGCGAACGCGGGCACCCCGGGGACGACGTCGTAGGGGACGCCGGCCGCGTCGAGGCGGCGCATCTGCTCGGCCATCGCGCTGTACACCGACGGGTCGCCGGAGTGCAGCCGCGCGACGTCCAGCCCGGCCTCGTGCGCGGCCACCAGCTCGGCGGTGATCTGGTCGAGGTCGAGCTCCGCGGTGTCGACCAGCCGCGCGCCGGCCGGTGCGGTGTCCAGCAGTTCGCGGGGCACCAGCGCGCCCGCGTAGAGGCAGACCGGCGCGCTGGCGATGAGCCGCGCGGCCCGCACGGTGATCAGGTCCGCCGCTCCCGGACCGGCTCCGATGAAGTGCACCGTCACGGCTTGACTCCTGACCAGATCGTCACGGGCATGGCCGGCCTCCAGCCGGTGAAGCCGCCGACCGGCGCGGCGTGCGCGACGCCGAGCCGCACCAGCTCGCCGCCGTGCCGGGCGTGGCGGTCGGCCAGCACCGCCTCGCTCTCCAGCGTGACCGCGTTGACCACCAGGCGCCCACCGGCGGGGAGCGCCGCCCAGCAGGCGTCGAGCACCCCGGGCACCGTCGCCCCGCCCCCGACGAAGACCGCGTCCGGGGCCGGCAGCCCGGCCAGCGCCTCCGGCGCCCGGCCTTCCACGACGCGGAGGTCGGGGACACCGAGCCGGCCGCTGTTGCGCGCGATCCGCGCGGCCCGCTCCGGAGAGCTCTCGACGGCGATCGCGCGGGACGACGGGTGGGTCCGCATCCACTCGATGCCGATCGACCCGGAGCCCGCACCGACGTCCCACAGCAGCTGACCCGGCACGGGGCACAGCCGGGCCAGCGTGACGGCCCGGACGTCGCGCTTGGTGAGCTGCCCGTCGTGCTCGTAGGCGTCGTCGGGCAGCCCCGGCGTCGTCGGCAGCGGCACGGCCCCCGGATCGGCGACCACCTCCACGGCGGTGACCACCAGCGGGTCGGTCTCCGTGTGCGGCCAGTCCGCAGCGGTGCCGGGGAACCGTCGCTCCCCCGGTCCGCCCAGCTGGGCCAGCGCGGTGATCCGGCTGCCGCCGGAACCCAGGGCGGTCAGGAGCGCCGCCACCGCGGCCGGGGTCGAGCCGTCGGAGCCCAGCACCAGGAGCCGGCGGCCCGGCGTGGCGTGCGGCGCGACGAGCTCCACCGGACGTCCGACGACGGAGACGACCTGCGTCTCCTCCACCGCCCAGCCCATGCGGGCGCACGCCAGGGTCACGGACGACGGGTGCGGTACCACCTCGACCGCCTCGGGGCCGAGCACGCGCACCAGCGAGGTGCCGATGCCCGACAACATCGGGTCACCGCTGGCCAGCACGACCACGCGGCGACCGGGGTGCTGCTGCGGGAGCGCGGCCAGCGCGGGGCCCAGCGGCGACGGCCACGGCACCCGCTCCGCGGTGACCGACGGCGGCACGAGCGCCAGCTGGCGGGCGCTGCCGCGCAGCACGTCGGCGGCCTCGATCGCCCGACGGGCCGCCGGGGAGAGCCCGTCCCAGCCGTCGGCGCCGACACCGACGACCACGGTCGGGCCGTCGGCGGGGGCATCGGGCGCTGGCACGGGCGCCGATCCTAGGGACGCGCCGCCCCCGCGTGACGGCGGCGGGGTGGTCGTGGTCTGATGACGCCGCCACACGCGACGGCAGTGGAGGAAGCCCGGTGAGATTCCGGCGCGGTCCCGCCACTGTGAGCCGGTTCTCCGGTCAGCCAGGAACTCCCGCCGTCGCGACCCGCCACCTCCGGGCGTGGACACCCGGGGAGAGGACGCGTGCCCCGTGCGCCGTATTCGCGCATGACCTATCCCTTCACCGCCGTCGTCGGCATGGACGACCTGCGCCTGGCGCTCCTGCTCAACGCCGTCTCCCCCGCCGTGGGTGGCGTGCTGGTGCGCGGCGAGAAGGGCACGGCGAAGTCGACCAGCGTCCGCGCGCTCGCCGCCGTGCTGCCCCCGGTCGCGGTGGTGGCCGGCTGCCGGTTCGGCTGCGACCCCGCCGCTCCCGACCCGGCCTGCCCGGACGGCCCGCACGAGCCCGGGACCGCCGCGCGCACCCGCCCGGCCCGGCTGGTCGAGCTGCCGGTCGGCGCCTCGGAGGACCGCCTCATCGGGTCGCTGGACCTCGAGCGCGCGCTCACCGAGGGCGTGAAGGCCTACGAGCCCGGCCTGCTGGCCGCCGCCCACCGCGGTGTCCTCTACGTCGACGAGGTCAACCTGCTGCACGACCACCTGGTCGACCTGCTGCTCGACGCCGCCGCGCTCGGCACCGCCTACGTCGAGCGGGAGGGCATCTCGGTGCGGCACGCCGCCCGCTTCCTGCTCGTCGGCACGATGAACCCGGAGGAGGGCGAGCTCCGCCCCCAGCTGCTCGACCGGTTCGGGCTCACCGTCGAGGTCGCCGCGCCGCGGGATCCGGCCGTGCGCGCCGAGGTGGTCCGCCGCCGGTTCGCCTCCGACGCCGACCCGGTCGGGTTCGCCGCCGCCTGGGCCGCCGAGGAGACGGCGCTCGCCGATCGGATCGCCGCCGCCCGTGCCCGGCTGCCACAGGTGGTGCTCTCCGACGCCGCCCTGCGCCAGGTCACCGCCGTCTGCGCCGCCTTCGACGTCGACGGCCTGCGCGCCGACCTGGTCACCGCCCGCGCCGCCATCGCGCACGCCGCCTGGTGCGGCCGCGACGAGGTCACCGAGGACGACGTGCGGGTCGCCGCCCGGCTGGCGCTGCCGCACCGCCGCCGGCGCAACCCCTTCGACGCCCCCGGCCTGGACGACGAGACGCTGGAGCAGGCGCTCGCGGACTCCCGCCCGGAGGACGGCGGCCCCGACGACGGCCCGCCGACCGACCCGGCCGGCGGGCCCGACGACGGCGGGCCCGACGACGGCGGGAGCCCGCCCGGCGACGGGAGCCCGCCTGGCGACGGGAGCCCCTCCGGCGACGGCAGCCCCGGCACAGGCGTGGGGAGCGATGCCCCCGGATCCGACACCGGGACGCAGGCGGAGCCTCCTGCGCCCGGGGCGGACCCGGGTGGGCCGCCGACGAGCGCCCCGCGCGGAGAGGGCGGCGGGCGCACCGACGCCGCCGCTGGCGAGCGCCCGGCGGTCGCGCCGTCGGACCCGTTCCGCACCCGCCGCCTCGAGGTGCCCGGCATCGGCGCCGGCGCGGCCGGCCGGCGGTCGCGGGCCCGCAGCGAGCGCGGCCGGGTGGTCGGCTCCACTCGCCCGGCGGGCGCCGTGACCCGGCTGCACCTGCCGAGCACCGTCCTGGCCGCCGCACCGCACCAGCTCGCCCGCGGCCGCACCGGCCCCGGGCTGCGCCTCGCGCGCGCGGACCTGCGCCAGGCGACGCTCGAGGGCCGTGAGGGCAACCTGGTGCTGTTCGTGGTGGACGCCAGCGGCTCGATGGGCTCGCGGGCCCGCATGGCCGCCGTCAAGGGCGCCGTCCTGTCGCTGCTGCTCGACGCCTACCAACGGCGGGACAAGGTCGGGCTGATCACCTTCCGCGCGGCCGCCGCGGAACTGGCCCTGCCACCCACCTGGTCGGTCGAGGCCGCGGCGGCCCGGCTCACCGAGCTGCCCACCGGCGGGCGCACGCCGCTGGCCGCCGGGCTGCTGCGGGCGCACGAGGTGCTGCGGGTGGAGCGGGTGCGCGATCCGCACCGGCGCCCGCTGCTGGTCGTGGTCACCGACGGCCGGGCGACCGGGGTCCGCGGCGGCGACCACCTCGGCGACGCACGGCGGGCGGCCGGGCTCCTCGCCGCCGACGGCACCGCCGCCGTCGTCGTCGACTGCGAGTCCGGGCCGGTCCGGCTGGGCCTGGCCGCGTCCCTGGGGCTCCGGCTCGGCGCGCAGACCCTGCGGCTGGAGGAGCTGGGCGCCGACGGCCTGGCGGCCACCGTCCGCGACGCCCGGAGGGCAGCCTGATGCCGCAGGGGCAGGTGCCGGTCACCCCGGACGACGGGCTCAGCACACGGCAGCGGCGGAACCGGCCGGTGCTGGCCGTGCACACCGGCGAGATGAAGGGCAAGTCCACCGCCGCCTTCGGGATGGCGATGCGGGCGTGGAACCAGGGCTGGTCGATCGCGGTCTACCAGTTCGTCAAGAGCGCCAAGTGGAAGGTCGGCGAGGAGAACGCGCTGACCGCGCTCGGCCGGCTGCACGGGCAGACCGGCGAGGGCGGGCCGGTGGTCTGGCACAAGATGGGCAGCGGCTGGAGCTGGTCGCGCCGACCCGGCACCGAGACCGACCACGCCGCCGACGCCGCCGAGGGCTGGGCGCAGATCAAGCGGGACCTCGCCGCCGAGGCGCACCGGTTCTACGTGCTGGACGAGTTCACCTATCCCCTGAAGTGGGGCTGGGTGGACGTCGACGACGTCGTCACGACCCTGACCGCCCGGCCGGGCAACCAGCACGTCGTCATCACCGGCCGGGACGCCCCGCCGGCGCTCGTCGCGGCCGCCGACCTGGTCGTGGAGATGGCCAAGGTCAAGCACCCCATGGACGCGGGCCAGAAGGGCCAGCGGGGGATCGAGTGGTGACCGTCTCGCGACCTGGCCGGGATGCCGCTCGACCGGCCGACCGGGCGGTCGTGGTCGGCCCCGGCGGCGTGTCCGCGCGTGTCGGCGACCGCAACTGCCCACTCGCGCCCGAGGGGCGGGCGCGCTGATGAGCACGAGGCTTCCGCGGGTGGTGGTCGCCGCGCCCAGCAGCAACGCCGGGAAGACCTCGATCGCCACCGGGCTGATCGCCGCCCTGACCGCGCGCGGGCTGACGGTGTCCCCGCACAAGGTCGGCCCCGACTACATCGACCCCGGCTACCACGGCCTCGCCGCCGGCCGCCCCGGACGCAATCTCGATCCGTGGCTCGTCGGCGAGGAGCGGATCGCCCCGCTGTTCCTGCGCGGCGCACTGCACCCGCGGCCGGCCGACGTCGCCGTCGTGGAGGGCGTGATGGGCCTGTTCGACGGCGCCGCGCATCCGTCGGTCGAGCCGGGGTACGCGTCCACCGCGCACGTGGCCCGGTTGCTGCGCGCACCGGTGGTCCTGGTCGTCGACGCCGCCGCCCAGGCGCACAGTGTCGCGGCGCTGGTGCACGGGTTCGCGACCTTCGACCCCTCGGTGCGGCTCGGCGGCGTGGTGCTCAACCGCGTGGGCACCGACCGGCACGAGACGATCCTCCGGGAGGCGCTGGGCGCGGCCGGGGTGCCGGTGCTCGGCGCGGTCCGCCGGGACGACCGGCTGCACACCCCCTCGCGCCACCTCGGCCTCGTCCCCGCCGCCGAGCGGTCGGCCGCGGCGGTCGACACGGTGCGCCGGCTCGGCGAGGTCGTGGCCGACGGCGTGGACCTGGCCGCCGTCCTGGCGCTGGCCCGCTCGGCTCCCCCGCTGGACGCCCGCCCCTGGGATCCCGCGGCCGAGGTCACGGCCACGGCGGGCCGCCCCCGGATCGCGGTCGCCGGCGGGCCCGCGTTCACCTTCGGCTACGCGGAGAACGCCGAGCTGCTCACGGCCGCCGGCGCCGAGGTGGTGGCCGTCGACCCGCTGCGGGACGAGGTGCTGCCTCCCGGCACCGCCGGGCTGGTCGTCGGCGGCGGGTTCCCGGAGGTGCACGCCGCCGATCTCTCGGCCAACGCGGGGCTGCGGGCCGACGTCGCCGCGCTGGCCGCCAGGGGCGCACCGGTGGCCGCGGAGTGCGCCGGGTTGCTCTACCTCGCCCGGGAGCTCGACGGCGTCCCCATGTGCGGGGTCCTCGACGTGGCGACGGCGATGGGCGCCCGGCTGACGCTGGGATACCGCGCCGCGGTCGCGGCCGTCGACTCGGTGCTGGCCCCGGCCGGCACCCGGGTGCGCGGGCACGAGTTCCACCGCACGACCGCCGATCCCGGCGCGGGACCGGATCCGGCCTGGCACTGGGCGCCCACCGGGGCGGAGGGCTTCGTCCGGGGCGGCGTGCACGCCTCCTACCTGCACCTGAACTGGGCCGGCGCCCCCGCGCTGGCCGGACGCCTCGTCACCGCCTGCGCCGCGGCCGACCGATCGGAGCACGCCCGTGCACATCGCTGAGGGGTTCCTCCCGGCCGGGCACGCCCTCGGCTGGACGCTCGCCGCCGCGCCGTTCGTGGTGCACGGCGCCCGCGCCGTCGCCGCCGAGGTGCGGGAGAAGCCGGAGACGACGCTGCTGCTCGGCGCGGCCGGGGCGTTCACGTTCGTGCTCAGCGCGATCAAGCTGCCGTCGATCACCGGGAGCTCCAGCCACCCCACCGGCACGGGAGCGGGGGCGATCCTGTTCCGGCCGCCGGTGATGGCCCTGCTCGGGACCATCGTGCTGCTGTTCCAGGCGCTGCTGCTGGCGCACGGCGGGCTGACCACCCTGGGGGCGAACGCCTTCGCCTTCGCCGTCGCCGGGCCGTGGGCCGGCTACGGCGCCTACCGGCTGGCCCGGCGGCTCGGCGGGGGGCTGCTCCCGGGCGTGTTCGCCGGGATGGCGGTCGCCGACCTCACCACCTACGTCACGACGTCGGTGCAGCTGGCGCTGGCTTTCCCCGACGCCTCGAGCGGCCTGCTCGGCGCCCTGGTCAAGTTCCTGGGGGTCTTCGCGGTCACCCAGGTGCCGCTGGCGATCGCGGAGGGGCTGCTCGGCGTGCTGCTCTTCCGCGTCCTCGCCGTCAACGCCCGCCCGGAGCTGGAACGCCTCGGCGTCCTGCCCCCGGCGCCGACGGCACCAGCCACCGGGAGCCCGGCGTGAACCGCCGCCGGCTGGTGCCCGTGGTCCTGGTGCTGGCCGTGATCGCGCTGGTCGCCGTGCCGCTGCTGCTCGACGGCGGCACCGCCGAGTACGGCGGCACCGACGCCGCCGTCACCGCGGAGCTGGCGGCCGGCGGGTACACGCCCTGGTTCGAGTCGCTGTTCAGCCCCGCCGGCGAGGTGGAGTCCGGGCTGTTCGCGCTCCAGGCCGCGCTGGGCGGTGGCGCGCTGGGCTACGTCCTCGGCCGGTTGCGCGGGCGGCACCTGGCGCGCGCGGCCGAGGTGCCGCCCCCGGGAGAGGCCCCGCGGTGACCGGCCTCGCCGTCGACGACGCGGCGTGGGCCAGCGCCTGGCGCAGCCGCGCCCCCGGCGACAAGCTCCTGCTCTGCGCCGGCCTGCTCCTGTGCGCGCTCGCCCTCCCGCCGTGGCCCGGCGCCGTCCTGGTGGGGGCGACCGCGGTGGCGGCGGCGCTCGGGCCGGCGAAGGTACCCGCGCGCACCTTCGGCCGGGCGATCCGGTGGCCGATGACGTTCATCGTGGTCGGCTCGGTGACCGCCGTCGTCACCCTGGACGGCGGCGGACTGGGCTGGGCCCCCGACGCGGCGGATCGGGCGGCTGCGCTGGCGGGGCGGGCGGTCGCCGCCAGCGCGGCGGTGCTCCTGCTGGCCACCACCACCCCGATGTCGGACCTGCTGCCGCTGCTGCGCCGGCTGCGCGTGCCGCCCGCCGTGGTGGAGATCGCCTCGGTCACCTACCGGTTGCTGTTCGTGCTGCTCGACAGCCTCGGCACCGTGCGCGAGGCCCAGGCCGCCCGGATGGGCTGGTCGACGCCGCGCCGCTCGTACCGCTCGGCCGGGATGCTGGCCGCCGCCGTCCTGACCCGGTCGTGGGACCGCGCCCGCCGGATGCAGGAAGGCCTGGCCGGCCGCGGGATGGAGGACGGGCTGCGGGTGCTGCCGGACGCGCGTCCGTCGTCGCGGCCCTTCCTGGCGCTGGGCCTCGCGCTGCCCGTCGCGATCGCGGCGGTCACCCTGGTGGCCCGGTGAGCCACCGCACCCTGGCCGCCTCGGGTCTGGTCGCCGGCTACCCCGGCGCCGCCCCGGTGCTCGACGGCGCGGCGGTGACCGTCCCACCGGGCCTGCGACTGGCGCTGCTGGGCGCCAACGGCTCGGGCAAGACCACGCTGCTGCGCTGCCTGTCCGGAGCGCTCCGGCCGGCCGCCGGCACCGTCACCGTCGATGGCGAGCCGCTGGCGCACACCCGGCGCGGCCTGCGGCTCCACCGGCAGGTGGTCCAGCTGGTGCTGCAGGACCCCGACGACCAGCTGTTCAGCGCCTCGGTCGGCCAGGACGTCTCCTTCGGCCCGCTGAACCTGGGCCTGGCCGAGGACGCCGTCCGGACGCGCGTGGCCGAGGCGCTGGAGCTGCTGGGCGTCGACCACCTGGCCGCCCGGCCGACGCACCAGCTCTCCTACGGCGAGCGGAAGCGGGTGGCGATCGCCGGCGCGGTCGCGATGCGACCGTGCGTCCTGCTGCTCGACGAGCCGACCGCCGGGCTCGACCCGACCGCGGTGGCCGCCACCCTCGCGGCGCTGACCCGCCTGCAGGAGCACCACTCGACCGTGGTGATGAGCACCCACGACGTCGACCTCGCGCTGCGCTGGGCCGACGAGATCGCGGTCGTCGTCGACCGCACCGTCGTCCAGGGCGCCCCCGGTGCGGTCCTCGCCGACGGCGACCTGCTCGGCCGGGCCCGGCTGTCCCGCCCGTGGGCCCTGCGGATCGGCGCGCGGCTGCGCGACCTCGGGCTGCTCCCCGACGGCCCGCTCCCCCGGGACGCCGCCGGGCTGCTCGCCGCGCTCCCCGACCGGCCGGGGGTGCCGACGTGAGGACGGTCGGCGTCGGGCTGACGTCGGGGGTGAGCGCCGCCGAGGTGCTGGCCGCGGTGGACGCCGTCCTCCCGCCGGTCCCCGGTCCGGTGCGGCTGGCCACCGTGGACACCCGGGCGGCCGAGCCGGGCCTGGTGGCGGCCGCCGCCCAGCGCGGCTGGGCGCTCACCGGCCACCCGGCGGCGGACCTGGCCGCGGTGCGGGTGCCGTCCCCGTCGGCAGCCGTCGCGGACCGCGTCGGCACGCCCTCGGTGGCCGAGGCGGCCGCCCTGCTCCGGGGAGGCGTCCTCGTCGTCGGCAAGACGGTGCACGGCCGGGTGACGGTCGCCGTCGCCCGCCCGGCGACGGCGACGCGCTGCCCCGTCCCGACCCCGACCACCGAGGAGGAACCGTGACCACCGATCGCGCCGGCGAGGTGCTGCACCCGGTGGGGCTCCGGCTGGCGGGCCGCCGGGTGGTCGTCGTGGGCGGCGGCGCGGCGGCGCACCGCGGCGTCGCCGGCCTCCTGGCAGCGGGCGCGCTGGTCACCGTCGTCGCCCCCGCGGTCACCCCGGCCCTGGCGTCGCTGGCAGCCACCGGCGCGGTCAACTGGCAGCGGCGGCCCCGGACCGACGGCGACCTCGACGGCGCGTGGTTCGCCCTGGCCGCAACCGGCGATCCCGCGGTGGACGCGGCGGTCGCGGCGGAGGCGGAGCGGGCCCGCGTCTTCTGCACCCGGGCGGACGACCCGGCGTTGGCCAGCGCGGCGCTGCCGCTCGGCGACGGGACGCCACCCGTCCGCTCGCCCGGCCCGGACGGCGGCGCCGGGAGCGTGGTGCTCGTGGGAGGCGGCCCGGGCGACCCCGGGCTGATCACGGTGCGCGGCCGGCAGGCGCTCGCGGAGGCCGACGTCGTGCTGGTCGACCACCTGGCCCCCCGGTCGCTGCTCAGCTCTCTCGCCCCGGGCGCCGAGGTGATCGACGCGTCCAAGCTCCCGCGCGGCCGGTTCATGGCGCAGGAACGGATCAACGCGCTGCTGGTGGAGCACGCGCAGGCCGGCAAGCGGGTGGTGCGGCTCAAGGGCGGCGACCCGTTCGTCTTCGGCCGGGGCATGGAGGAGCTGCAGGCGTGCACGGCCGCCGGCGTGCCGGTCGAGGTCGTCCCCGGCATCACCAGCGCCGTCGCGGTGCCCGCCCTCGCCGGCATCCCGGTCACCCACCGCGGCCTGACCCACGAGTTCGTCGTGGTCTCCGGCCACCTGCCGCCGGGCCACCCGCAGTCGCTGGTCGACTGGCCGGCGCTGGGCCGGCTGCGCGGCACCCTCGTGGTGCTCATGGGCGTGGAGACCGCCCCCGCCATCGCCGCGGCGCTCGTCGAGCACGGCAGGTCCCCGGAGACCCCGGTCGCGGTGGTGGCCGACGGCTCCACCGCCACCCAGCGGTCGTTGCGGACGACGCTCGCCGAGCTGCCCGTGGCGCTGGCCGCCGCCGGCATCCGGCCCCCCGCCGTCTGGGTGGTCGGCGACGTCGTCTCGCTGTCCACGGGGCGGGAGCGGCTGGAGCCGGCCACCGTGATCCCCGCCGCATCCGACGCGATCACGGCGGAAACTGCGGCATGTCGGTAACCGCATGTGAGCATTCGTATGGACTGCCGTGAAAGTTCCGGACGAAGTCGTCCGGGCGGATGGTGGGAGCCGGGTTCGGCACCTAGCGTGAGCTCGTCCGGACGGACCCGTCCGTCGCTCAACCGGTGACAGCCGCCCGGACGCCGCCGAACCACCCGCCGGCACCAGCCGGCACCAGGACCGGGGACCCATCGCAGTCCCGGGGTGAAGCGACCGACGGCCCTCCGGGGGCGCCGGACGCCGGGCGTCTTCCCGCCCGAACCCGTCAGCTAACCCGGTAGGCGGCCGTGGAAGAAAGGAAGACCCGCCGCACATGGCGAGTTCGCTCAGCCCTGCCCACCGCCGGATCACCGGCCGTCGGGCCCTGCTGGCCCTCGTGGCCGCCGGCGGCGTCGCACTGACGCCCCTCCCCGCGTTCGCCACCCCCGAGCGGCCGGCCACCTCCCAGGACGCCGCGCAGCTGATCGCCGAGCGCGCGCACGACCTGGAGGTGCTCACCGAGCGGTTCAACGAGACCCGGGAGCAGCTCAAGGCGACCCAGCAGGCGGCCGACCGCGCGGCCGAGGAGCTCGCCGCCGCGCAGGACGCGCTGGCGGAGGCCCAGGACCGGGTCCGCACCGTGGCGCGCAGCGCCTACACCGGCGACGGGCTCGGCACGCTCGAGGCCATGCTCACCAGCGAGTCGGCCGGCGACCTCGTCGACCGGGTCGGCCTGCTCGACACGATCGCCGAGCACAACAACGGCGTGCTCGGCCAGGCGCGCCGGGCCGGCGAGGACGCCGACCGGGCGCAGGCCTCGGCCGAGCAGGCGGCGAAGGACGCCCAGGCCCACGTCGACCGGGTGACCGCCGAGCGGGCGCGCCTGGACCAGCAGATCGCCGACTACCAGGCCCAGTACGAGCGCCTCACCGAGGAGGAGCAGCGGGCCTCGCGCGCCGCCGCGGAGCGGCACGCCGCCGAGGAGGCCGCCGCGCATGAGGCGGCGGCCCAGGAGCCGGCGGACGCGCAGCAGGCGCCGGCCGCGGCGGCCCCCGCCCCGGCCGCGCCGCGCGCCTCGGCCCCCGCCGCCGCTGCTCCTGCTCCGGCTCCCGCCCCGGCTCCGGCCGCCGCGGCGCCGGCACCCCCGGCGCCGGTGGCCGGCGGGAGCGGTGCGGCCCAGACCGCGGTGAACACGGCCCTGGCCCAGGTGGGCGACCCCTACGTGTGGGCCGCCGCCGGACCGAACGCCTTCGACTGCTCCGGCCTGGTCCAGTACGCCTACGCCGCGGCCGGCATCTCCGTGCCGCACTCGAGCCGGATGCAGTCGACCATGGGCACCCCGGTGTCCCGGTCGGCCCTGCAGCCCGGGGACCTGGTGTTCTTCTACAGCCCGGTCAGCCACGTCGGCATCTACATCGGGAACGGGCAGATGGTGCACGCCGCGACGTCCGGCGTCCCGGTGAAGGTGGCCTCGGTCGACTCGATGGGCGGCTACAACAGCGCCCGGCGGATCGCGGGCTAGTTCTCCCCGGCGCGCGGGGCGGGTGACCGCCCCGCGCGCCGCCGCCTGCCCGGGGGCTCCCCGGCCGGGCGTGCGACCATCGCGTTCCGTGCGGGTCGGGACACGGGGAGAGCTTCCCCGCGAGGTCAGGGTCCTGGCGGTCATCGCCTTCGTCGTGGCGCTGGGCTTCGGCATCGTCGCGCCGGCCATCCCGCTCTTCGCCCGCTCCTTCGGCGTCGGGACCACGGCGGTCGGGCTGGCGGTGAGCGCCTTCGCGTTCTTCCGGTTCGTCTCCGCCTTCAGCGGCGGCACGCTGGTCGAGCGGTTCGGCGAGCGGCTGGTGCTCGCCGCCGGTCTGGTCATCGTCGCCGTCTCCACCGGTGCGGCGGGGCTGGCCGGCTCCTTCCCGCTGTTCCTCGGGCTGCGCGCGGCCGGCGGCGTCGGCAGCGCCATGTTCACCGTGGCCGCCCTCTCCCTGCTGCTGCGCGTCGCCCCGCCGTCGCACCGGGGCCGGGCGGCCGCCACCTGGCAGGGCGGCTTCATCCTGGGCGGCATCGCCGGGCCCGCGGCCGGCGGGCTGCTGGCCGAGCTCTCGCCCCGGCTGCCGTTCTTCCTCTACGCCGGGTTCCTGCTCGTGGCCGGCGGCGTCGGCGTGCTCATGCTGCGCTCGGCCGAGCCGGACCCGGCGGCCCCCGAGGCGGGGGACGTCGCCTCCCCCGACCTCGCCGCCGGGCCGATGCCCCTGAGCACGGCGCTGCGCTCGCGGGTGTACCTCGCCGCGCTCGTGGCGAACTTCGGCGTCGGCTGGGTGCTGTTCGGCGTCCGCAACTCGCTGGTGCCGCTGTACGTCACCGAGGAGCTCGGCCGGACCGTCGCCTGGGCGGGCGCCGGCCTGCTGGTCGGGTCGGTGGCCCAGGCGCTGGGCCTGCTGCGGTCCGGCCGGCTGGTGGACGGCTGGGGACGGCGGCCGTCGCTGGTCGTCGGCGCCGCACTGGCCACCGCCGCCATGGCGGTGCTCGTCCTGCCGCCGGTGATCTGGGCCTTCCTGCTCTCGATGGCGGTCTTCGGGCTGGCCGCCTCGCTGCTGGCCAGCGCCCCGGCCGCGCTCGTCGGCGACATGAGCGCCGGGCGGGGTGGGCGGGTCGTGGCGGTGTTCCAGATGTCGGCCGACCTGGGGGCGATCGCCGGCCCGTTGGTGGCCGGCTGGCTCACCGACGTGGCCTCCTTCCAGGTGGCGTTCGGGGTGAGCACCGCCGTCCTCGCGGCCGGCCTGGTCGGGGGCCTGGTCATGCCGCGCGAGGCGCCCCGCCCCGCCGCGGTCGCGGCGTCGCCGGGCTGACCGGCCCGGGCAGAAACATCGGCTGCCTCCGTGTGGGGGCGGCCGAGCCGGGGAAGGGGCAGACCCGAGCGCGCAGGCGTGCTCGCAGACCGGAGCCGACGTCGGCGCTCGCGCAGCCGGACGGACCACGCCGCGAGGGGGCACGCATGGACACCGCCGCGATGCGGGCCAGTTTCGCGAAGGCCGCGGCGACGGGCGACGAGGCCCCGCTGTACTTCTACTCGCACCTGTTCCTGAGCCACCCCGAGACGCGGGCGATGTTCCCCGTCTCCATGGCCCACCAGCGGGACCGGTTCTTCCACGCCCTCGGCGAGGTCGTCTCGAACGTCGACGACCTCGAGGGCCTGGTGCCCATCCTCAAGCAGCTCGGCTACGACCACCGCAAGTTCGGCACGCTCCCGGCGCACTACCCGGCGGTCATGCCGAGCCTGCTGGCGACGCTCGAGCACTTCGACGACGAGTGGGACGAGCACCGCGCCCGCACCTGGACCGAGGCCTACGAGCTCGTCGCCTCGGTGATGATCCAGGGCGCCGAGGAGTCCGCCGACCACCCCGCGACCTGGCGGGCCGAGGTCGTGCACCACGAGCGGCGCGCCGTCGACGTAGCCGTGCTGCGGGTGCGCCCCGAGGCGCCGGTGGACTACCTGGCCGGGCAGTCGCTCTCGCTGGAGATCGACCGGCGTCCCCGGCTCTGGCGCTACTACTCCCCCGCCAACGCGCCGCGGGACGACGGCACGCTCGACCTGCACGTCAAGGCCCGCCCCGGCGGCCCGGTGAGCACCGCGCTGGTGCGCAGCACCGAGGTGGGCGACCTGATGAACCTCGGCCCCCCGCTCGGTGACCTGACGCTCGGCGACGGCTCCGACCGCGACCTGCTCCTGGTGGCCGGCGGCATGGGTCTCGCCCCGCTGGAGGCCCTCGTCGACCAGGTGCACCGCCACGGGCCCGCCCGCCGGGTCGACCTCTTCGTCGGCGCCCGCACCGAGGCCGAGCTCTACGACCGCGCCGCGCTGGAGGCCCTGCAGCAGACCTGCCCGTGGCTCAGCGTCACGTACGCGGTGTCGGACGACGAGGTGTCGGGCCTGGAGCGGGGCGACGTCGGGGACGTGGTGCTCCGGCACGGTCCGTGGTCGAGCCGCGAGGCGTACGTGGCCGGTCCCGCGCCCATGGTGGAGCAGACCGTCGCCGGACTGCTCGAGCACGGCGTGCCGCGGGAGCGCGTGCGCAGCGAGATCTTCGCCCCCAGTCGACCGGGGCCCAGTGCCGAGGGGAAGGTGACCGAATGACCACCACCGATGCGTCCGGGACCGGAGGGCACGACCGACGGCTCACACCGGCGCAGATCCGCAGCACGCGGTTCCCCTCCGGCACCATGCTGCACCCCGGCTACGACCAGGCCTCGGTCGACCACTTCCAGCAGGTGGTGGCCGCGGAGCTGAGCACGCTGACCGCGGAGGTGGAGACGCTGGCCGGCGAGCGCGCCCGCCTGCGGGAGCAGGTCGCCGTGCTCGAGCAGCGGCTGGACGGCGCCCCGGTGCCGCAGCCACCGAGCGAGCAGGCGGTGAAGATCCTGGCCAGCGCCCAGCAGACGGCCGACGAGTACGTCGCCGAGGCCGAGGACTTCAGCCGGCAGATGACCACCGAGGCCCGCGACCAGTACGAGGAGCAGCTGCGGCTGGCGCGGGAGAACGCCGGGGCCATCATGCAGGCCGCCCAGGAGGCCGCCGCCCGGCTCACCGGCGGGAAGGCGCTGGACGACGACGCCGCCCCCGGCTCCCGGACCGCCGCGGAGCTCGAGGAGCAGGTCGCCTTCCTCAAGGCCTTCGCGCAGGCCTGCCGCGCCCAGCTGCGGGCCTACCTGGAGGCGCTGCTCACCGACGTCGAGACCGAGTGGGGGCGGGTCGACCCGGCGCTGGCGCCCCAGGCGCTCGCGGCCCCTCCGCAGCCGGGGCGGCGACCGGGCGGCACCCCGGCACCGCAGACGTCGTTCCACGGCAACAGCGCCGCCGGCCCCGGCCAGGACGACGAGGACGACGTGGACCGGGCGGCCCCCGCGGCGGCGCACACGTCCGGCGGCTGACCGGGCACCACCGCGGTCCGCGTCGGGCCTGCTGAGCCGCCCGGTCGACGGCGGACGGGCCCGGTCGACGGCGGGCGGGCCCGCGGGCGCGGAGCCCGTCCCGCGGACCCGGCGCGATAGGTTCTCCCCGGCCCGTCCACCGACCGCCAGGAGGCCACCCGCGATGTCCGACGTGCTCCTCGTCCTGCTGATCGTCGTGCTGGTGGCCCTGGCCGTCCTCGCCGCGGTCATCCTCGTGCTGCGCCGGCGGAACCTCGCCCGGGCCGCCGGCCCCCGCCCCCGGGTGGACCCGCTGGCCGACGAGCCCGATGTCTACGACCCGCACAGGATCGGCGTCGGCGACGTCATCACCTACGCCGGGATCGACCACGTCGTCCGGGGGACGATCGTGCTCGAGGAGGGCGGCATGACCTGGCGCGAGCACCTCCTCGACGGCTCCACCGGCCGCCGCTGGCTCACCGTGGAGGACGACGAGGGCGACCTGGAGATGACCCTCTGGATGCGCCGCGAGGGCACCAACCTGACCCCGGACGGCGACGTGATCCTCGACGACCGGGTGCACCGGCAGATCGAGCGGGGCCGGGCCGCCTACACCGCCGAGGGCACCACCGGCACGCCGGCCACCGGGACCGTCGACTACGCCGACTACGCCACCGCGGACAAGACCGGCCTGCTGGCGTTCGAGCGCTGGGCGCCGACCCAGTCGTGGGAGGTCTCCACCGGCCGCGCCGTCAGCCGCGGCGAGCTGACCGTCTACCACCGGACGCCCGAGGCATGAGCCTGCACCAGCTCGCCGTCGAGCCGCGGGACGTCTCCGCCGCCGCGCTGGGCCTGCTGCTCGACGGGCCCGCCCCGGAGACGCTGGCGCAGCTGCGGCTGCCGGGGCCCGACGGCGGTTCGCTCACCCTCGGGGTCCTCGGGGCGTCGCACGTGGTCACCGCCGCGGCAGGCGGCCGGCGGCTCACCGAGGAGGTCTCGTGCGACGCCGTCGGCGCCGGCGGCCGCCCGCTCCCCCGCGTCATGCGGTCGGGTGGCTACCGGCTCACCTCGGCGGTCACCGCCACCGACCGGAGCGAGCTCGACGCCACCGCCGACCGGCTGCGGGCGCTCGCCGGTGCCGACCCGGCCTGGCTCTGCGGTGCCTTCCCGGGCTCGGCCGGGGCGCTGACCGCCATGACCGCGCAACCCCTTGCGGGCGGCGGCTGGGCCTGGCAGACCTGGCACCTGTACCCCGCCGGCACCAGCGGTGAGGTCGTCACGACCCGGAGCAGGTGGACGCCGTGAGGACGATGCCCCGCGTGCTGGCGCTGCTCCTGACCGCCGTCCTGCTGGCCGGCTGCGGCAGCGGCACCCGCGTCCGCGACTTCCTGCGCGACACCTACGAGCAGCAGAGCTCGACCGGTGACACCGCCGTCTACTCGTCCCCCGAGCCGGTCGGGACGACCACCGCGGCGATCGCGGACGCCGTCCGCCCCGCCGAACGGCAGGCCGACGGCGGCAACGAGTACCTGCGCTACGACGACGACATCGTGATCGTGAGCGCGGCGGCCGGCGGCAGCACGGTGCGCGTGGAGGATCTCGACGGCCGGTTCCGCGGCGGCTTCTTCGCCTTCCTCGGGCCCGGGTTCCGGCCCGGCTCGCCGGTCGGTGGCGGCGGCAGCGGCGGCCCCGGCGACGCCAAGTGACCGGCCCCCGCACGCACCCGACCTCAGGAGGAACCCCGACGTGAGCACCACCTGGCAGTCCCTGGAGTTCGGCACGGTCGAGGGCGGCGCCCTGGTCGACGGCGTGCTGGCGACGCTGCTGTGGTTCGTCATCGGCGTCGGGGTGCTGGCGCTGGGCTTCCTCGCGCTGGACCTGCTCACGCCCGGGAACCTGCGCACCCAGGTCTACACCGACCACAACCCGAACGCCGCGATCCTCCTGGCCGCCAACCACCTGGCCCTCGGGATCATCGTGGTCACCGCGATCATGACCAGCGCCGACAGCCTCGGCCAGGGCCTGGTGGACACCGCCGTCTACGGCCTGGTCGGCGTCGTGCTGCAGGCCGTGGCGCTGCGGCTGCTGGACGCGGTGATCCCGGAGAACCTGCGCGACCTGGTCAACGAGCCGCGGATGCGCGGCTCGGCGTGGGCGGTCGCGACCAGCCTCGTCGCCATCGGCGCGGTCAACGCCGCCGCCCTGTCCTGACGCCGTGGCCGCGTCCGCGCCGGAGGTGGCACCGGCACCGGCAGCCGGCCGGGGCGCGGTCCGCTCCCGGCCGCTGCTGCTGGCCGCGGTCGCCGTCTGCGCCGCCTGCGGGCTGATCTACGAGCTGGTCCTGCTCACCCTGTCGGCCAGCCTGGTCGGCGGCGGCATCACCCAGACGTCGCTGATCGTCGCGGGGTTCGTCGCCGCGCTCGGCGCCGGCGCCCTGCTCGTCAAGCCGTTCCTGCCGTACGCCGCGACGGCGTTCGTCGCGGTGGAGATCCTGCTCGGCGTCGCGGGTGGGCTCAGCGCCGTCACGCTGTACGTGTCGTTCTCCTTCTACGGCATCAGCAACGCCGTGCTGCTCGGCGCGACCGCGGTGCTCGGCGTCCTCGTGGGCGCCGAGGTGCCGCTGCTGATGACGCTGCTGCAGACCGGCCGGAGCGGCATCGACGCCGAGGGCTCGGGCAAGGTGCTGGCCGACCTGAACGCCGCCGACTACGCCGGGGCGCTCCTCGGCGGCCTGGTGTGGCCGTTCCTGCTGCTGCCGGTGGCGGGGCAGGTGCGCGGCGCGGCGATCACCGGCCTGGTCAACCTGCTGGCCGCCGCGGTGGTCTCGGGGCTCCTGCTGCGGCGGCAGATGAGCGTCCGCGCCCGGCGATCGGCCACCGCCGCGCTGCTGGTGGCCGCCGCCGGGCTGGGCTTCCTGCTGCTGCGGGCGCAGGACATCGAGACGACGGCGCGGCAGCGGCTCTACGACGACCCCGTGGTGGCCGCCGGGCGCTCGGACTACCAGGAGGTCGTGCTCACCGAGCGCTCCGGGGACCTCCGGCTGTACCTCGACGGCGACCTGCAGTTCTCCAGCCGCGACGAGCACCGCTACACCGAGTCGCTGGTGCACCCGGTGCTGTCCCGCGATCCGCGCCGGGTGCTGATCCTCGGCGGCGGCGACGGGCTGGCCGCCCGCGAGGTGCTGCGCCACCCCTCGGTCGAGGAGATCGTGCAGGTGGAGCTCGACCCCGCCGTCATCGAGCTGGCCCGCACCCGGCTGGCCGCGCTCAACGACCGGGCGCTGGACGATCCCCGGGTGGAGGTCGTCCTGGACGACGCCTTCCGCTGGCTGCGCTCCCCGGCCGCCACCGGATTCGACGCGGTGGTCGTGGACATGCCCGACCCGGACACCCCGGTGCTGGGCCGGCTGTACTCCACCGAGTTCTACGGCCTGGTCTCCGCCGCGCTCGCCCCCGAGGGGCTGGTCGTAGTGCAGGCCGGCAGCCCCTACTCCACGCCCGCGGCGTTCTGGCGGACGGTCTCCACGCTCGACGCCACCGGGCTGGCCGCGGCGCCGTACCACGTGCACGTGCCGAGCTTCGGCGACTGGGGGTTCGCGCTGGCCCAGCGCGGTCCGCAGCCACCGGACCTCGCCCTCTCCCCCGCCGTCCCGCCCACCCGGTTCCTGGACGCCGACGTGCTGGCCGCCGCCGCGGTGTTCCCCGCCGACCGCCCCCGGCAGCGGCTGGCCCCCTCCACGCTGGACCGGCCGCTGATCGTGCAGGACATGCGGGCGGGCTACACCGGCTGAGGCCGCCGCCCGTCCGGCACCCCGGCCGGCACGACGCCGTCGGCCGCGGGTGTCAGCGCGCCGAGCGACGCCGCCACCCGGTGCAGCCGGTCGCCCCACGCGGTGGCCACCCAGCCGCCGGGCAGCGGCAGCCGGACGGCGTCCTCCCCCGTGCGCACCCCGCCGGGGGTGTCCGCTCCGGGCGACGGGGCGCCCAGGTGGACGGTGGAGGCGTAACCGCGCGGCGCGAACGCCGGCCCCCAGGCCGGTCCCCCCGGCCCGAGGCCCACCGTGGTGTGCAGGACCGGGCTGCCCTCGCGGGTGATCCGCGTGGTCCCGGTCCAGCGGCCCGGCTCCTCCGCCCAGCGGCCGAGGGCCACCAGCTCGGTCGCGGTGAGGCCGGCGCCGGCCGCGAGCTCGGCGATCACCTCGGACACGTGGTGCGCCCGCGCCGTCGCCACCGTCGGCTCCGGCCGCAGGTCCAGGACGCCGTCGACCGTGGCCAGCACCCGCTGCACGGACGGTCCGGGGTCGCCGCGGCCGGGCAGCGCCACGGCGGCGGCGACCGACCGCACCACCAGCGTGGCGCCGTCCTCGACCACGAGCCGGATCGTCGCGTCGTCCCCGCCGAGCGGGCCGAACGCCGTCGCCACCAGGTGCACGGTGGCCGGTCCGGTCCGCCGGACGGCGAGCTGGCCGCTCGCCCGCACCACCGGCAGCTCGGTGCGCCCGTCCCGGCCGCGCCGGGCGACGACCTCGACCGACGTCCTCACGCCTGCGGCAGCGCGGCCCGCGCGCGCACCTGCTGCCGCACCCAGTCGGCCACCGCGGCGGCGGTGGGGTCCTCGCGCAGGGAGATCAGCAGGGTCGGCTTCTCCCCCCGCACGACGGCGGAGTCCCGGCGCATGACGTCGAGGTTGGCGCCGACCAGCGGGGCCAGGTCGGTCTTGTTGACCACGAGCAGGTCCGAGGCGGTCACCCCGGGCCCGCCCTTGCGCGGCACCTTGTCCCCGCCGGCGACGTCGACCACGAAGATCTGCACGTCCACCAGCCCGTAGCTGAAGCTGGCGGTCAGGTTGTCCCCGCCGGACTCGACCAGGACCAGCTCCAGCCCGGGGTGCCGGGCCTCGAGCAGCTCGACGGCGTCGAGGTTGGCGGTGATGTCGTCGCGGATCGCGGTGTGCGGGCAGCAGCCGGTCTGCACCGCCTCGATCCGGTCGTCGGGCAGCACGGCGTTGCGGCGCAGGAAGTCGGCGTCCTCGGTCGTGTAGATGTCGTTGGTGACGACGGCGAGGTCGTACTCGGCGCCCAGCGTGCGGCACAGCGCCGCGGCCAGGGCGGTCTTGCCCGAACCGACCGGGCCGCCGAGCCCCACCCGCAGCGGGCCGCCGTGCCGGTGGCCGGGCTCGACGGTGTCGACGTAGTCGTCCAGGTTGTGGTCAGGCGGCATGGGTGCTCCCGAGGGGTGTCATGAGGCGAAGAACCGGTCCGTGCGTGCGAGGTGCACCTCGGCGAGGAGGTCCAGCAGGGGGTCCGCGGCGGCCGGCAGCCCGCCGGCCGAGTCGTCGGCCACCGCGTCGATCAGCGGGGCGAGCCGGGCGGTCACCGCGGCGACGGTGATCGGGTCCATCGCCAGCAGCCGCTGGGCGGCGGTGGCCGGGCCGCTCACGGAGAGGTACGCCGCCGCGTGCGCCGCCTCCCGCGGGCCGAGGCCGCCGGTCGCGGCCGCGACGCCCAGCGCCAGCGGGTGGTGCGGCTGGGCGGGCAGCGCGGCCCAGGCCGGGTGCGGCCAGGCCCGGCCGGCCACCCGGACCAGCCCGCGCCCCTGCTGCCGGGAGGCGGCCCGCAGCGCCGGCGAGGGCGTGCGGGCATCGGCCTCCCGGTCCAGCGAGGCCAGCGCCGCCGGCGGATCGACGTCGTCCACCGCGCGGCAGGCGGCCGCGGCCAGCCCGGCGGCGACCGCCCCGGAGGTCCGCAGCCGGCGTCGCAGGAAGGCCGCCAGCGACGCGGGGTCGGTGAGGAGGCCGGCGGCGATCGCCTGCTCGACCCCGCCCGAGTGGGTGTGGCCACCGGCGGGCAGCCGGGAGTCGGCGAGCGTGAGCAGCGTCGCGAGCATCAGAACAGGAAGTAGCGCTGGGCCATCGGCAGCTCGCGCACCGGCTCGGGTTCCCACACCTCGCCGTCCACCGACACCGTGAAGGTCTCGGGGTCGACCCGGATGTCGGGCAGCGCGGTGTTCTCCGGCATGTCCGCCTTGGTCAGCCGCGCCGTGTCGGTCACCGCGACCAGCCGCCGGTCGACGGCCAGCCGGTCGCCGAGCCCCGCCTCGATCGCCGCGGGGGCGACGAAGTGCACCGACGTCTGCGCCGGGACCTTCCCGTAGGCCCCGAACATCGGGCGCGGCAGCACCGGCTGCGGGGTCGGGATGGAGGCGTTCGCGTCGCCCATCTGCGCCCAGGCGATCATCCCGCCCTTGAGCACCGCGTGCGGCCGGACGCCGAACGTCCTCGGGTCCCAGAGCACCAGGTCGGCCAGCTTGCCCGGCTCCACCGAGCCGACCTCGCCGTCGATGCCGTGCGCCACCGCCGGGCAGATCGTGTACTTCGCGACGTAGCGGCGGGCCCGCCGGTTGTCCGCCGCGCCGTCGCCGGCCAGCGAGCCGCGCCTGGCCTTCATCACGTGCGCCGTCTGCCAGGTCCGCAGCACCACCTCGCCGACGCGGCCCATCGCCTGTGCGTCGGAGCCGATCATCGAGATGGCGCCGAGGTCGTGCAGCAGGTCCTCGGCGGCGATCGTCGTCGGCCGGATCCGGCTCTCGGCGAAGGCGAGGTCCTCGGGCACCGAGCTGTCCAGGTGGTGGCAGACCATGAGCATGTCGAGGTGCTCGTCGAGGGTGTTGACGGTGTGCGGCCGGGTCGGGTTGGTGCTGCTGGGGAGCACGTTGGGGTGCCCGGCGACCGTGATGATGTCCGGCGCGTGCCCGCCCCCGGCGCCCTCGGTGTGGTACGCGTGGATGCTCCGCCCGGCGATCGCCGCGAGGGTGTCCTCGACGAAGCCGGCCTCGTTCAACGTGTCGCTGTGCAGGGCCACGGGGACCCCGTGCTCACCGGCCACGGTCAGCGCCGCGTCGATCGCCGCCGGCGTCGATCCCCAGTCCTCGTGCAGCTTGAACCCGCTGGCGCCGGCCTCGAGCTGCTCGACCAGCGAGGCCCGGGAGACCGTGTTGCCCTTGCCGAGCAGCGCCACGTTGACCGGCAGCGGGTCCATCGCCTCGAGCATCCGGGCCAGGTACCAGTCGCCGGGGGTGATCGTGGTGGCCTTGGACCCCTCGGCCGGCCCGGTACCGCCGCCGATCAGCGTGGTGACGCCGGAGCCGAGCGCCGTCGGCACGATCTGCGGGCAGATGAAGTGCACGTGGCAGTCGATGCCGCCGGCGGTCAGGATCCGGCCGTTGCCGGCCAGCACCTCGGTGCCCGGGCCGATGACCAGGTCGGGGTGGACGCCGTCCATCGTGTCCGGGTTGCCGGCCTTGCCGAGGGCGACGATCCGACCGTCCCGGATGCCGACGTCGGCCTTGACGATCCCCCAGTGGTCGAGGACGACGGCGCCGGTGATGACCAGGTCGGGGGCGCCCTCGGCCCGGGTGGCCCGGCCCTGCCCCATCGACTCGCGGATGACCTTGCCGCCGCCGAACACCGCCTCCTCGCCGGCCCGGCCGGGCCCGCCGCAGCGGTCCTCCTCCACCTCGATCAGCAGGTCGGTGTCGGCCAGCCGGATGCGGTCGCCGGTCGTCGGGCCGTAGAGCTGCGCGTAGCGCTCGCGGGACAGCTGGACCACTAGGAGAGGCCCCCTTCGGCGGTGAGGCCCGGGACGACGCGCGCGCCGCCGAGCGGGACGAGCGTGACGGTGCGGGTCAGGCCGGGCTCGAAGCGGACGGCGGTGCCGGCGGCGATGTCCAGCCGGTGCCCGTGCGCGGCCGCGCGGTCGAACGCCAGCGCCCGGTTGGCCTGCGCGAGGTGGAAGTGCGAGCCCACCTGCACCGGCCGGTCGCCGGTGTTGGTGACCTCCAGCTCGAGGCGCGGCGCCCCGGGCAGGGTCTCGATCGTCCCCTCGGCGGGGATCACCTCGCCGGGGATCACGAGATCGGGTGGTGGACGGTCACGAGCTTCGTCCCGTCCGGGAACGTCGCCTCCACCTGCACCTCCTCGAGCAGCTCGGGGACGCCGTCCATCACGTCGTCGCGGGTGAGGACGGTGCGCCCCGACTGCATGAGCTCGGCGACCAGCCCGCCGTCTCGGGCGCCCTCCAGCACGTGGTCGCTGATGACGGCCGTCGCCTCCGGCAGGTTGAGCCGGAGCCCCCGGGCACGGCGCCGGTGCGCCAGCTGCGCGGCGTAGGACAGGAGCAGGCGTTCCTGCTCGTGCGGGGTCAGGTGCACGCGGGAAGACCTCCGGGACGTCGGGACGGACCGCACGCTAGGCAGCGCATGTGACGGCCTCGTTGCGGGCAGACGGCGGCCCTGTTCCGGCGCTCCCCCGACCGACGCGGACCCGCTCCCCGCGCCGACGCCTGTAACTTGGGATCCTCAGGACACCGACGCCACGCGCCCGGCCCTCCGGTCCCCCCGGGCCCGGCCGGCGCAGCGCCCCGGCCGCGGTGTCCGCGCTCCACCCGGCGCACGCCGTCCCCGCAGGACGGCGGCGCGCGCCCCCGTCCCGCGAGGAGAACCACCCGTGACTGCCGCTCCCACCCCCGGCGACGCGGACCGGACCGCCCGGTCGGCGGTGGCAGAGGCCACCCGGCGGCGCACGTTCGCCGTCATCAGCCACCCGGACGCCGGCAAGTCCACCCTCACCGAGGCGCTCGCGCTGCACGCCCGCGTCATCGGCCAGGCCGGCGCGGTGCACGGCAAGGCCGGCCGCCGGGGCACGGTCTCGGACTGGATGGACATGGAGAAGGCGCGCGGCATCTCCATCACCTCGGCGGCGCTGCAGTTCGAGTACCGCGACGCGGTGATCAACCTGCTCGACACCCCGGGCCACGCCGACTTCTCCGAGGACACCTACCGGGTGCTCACCGCCGTCGACGCCGCCGTGATGCTCGTCGACGCGGCCAAGGGCCTGGAGACGCAGACGATGAAGCTCTTCGCCGTCTGCAAGCACCGGGGCATCCCGATCGTCACCGTCGTCAACAAGTGGGACCGGCCCGGCAAGGACGCCCTCGAGCTGATGGACGAGATCAGCGAGCGGACCGGCCTGACGCCGACACCGCTGACCTGGCCGGTGGGCATCGCCGGCGACTTCCGCGGCGTCCTCGACCGGCGGGACGGCACGTTCCGCCGCTTCACCCGCACCGCGGGCGGCGCGACGATCGCCCCGGAGGAGCTGCTGACCGCGGCCGAGGCCACCGCCCGGGAGGGCGACGTCTGGCGGCAGGCCGAGGAGGAGGCCGAGCTGCTCGAGGCCACCGGCGCCGAGCACGACCAGGAGTCGTTCCTGGGCGGGGTGACCACGCCGGTGCTGTTCGCCTCCGCCGTCTCGAACTTCGGCGTCGGCGCGCTGCTGGACACCCTGGTCGACCTCGCCCCGCCGCCGTCCGGGCGGCCGGACGCCGACGGCGCGGTGCGCGGCCTCGGCGAGCCGTTCAGCGCCTTCGTCTTCAAGGTGCAGTCGGGCATGGACGCCGCCCACCGCGACCGGCTGGCCTACATCCGGATCTGCTCGGGGGTCTTCGAGCGCGGCATGGTCGTGACCCACGGCCGGACCCGGCGGCCGTTCGCCACCAAGTACGCCCAGCAGGTGTTCGGCCGGGAGCGGGAGAGCGTCGACCTCGCCTACCCCGGCGACGTCGTCGGCCTGGTGAACGCCTCCGCGCTCGGCGTCGGCGACAGCCTCTACACCGAGCGGCCGGTGACCTTCCCGCCGCTGACCACGTTCGCGCCGGAGCACTTCGCGGTGGTGCGCAGCCGGGACACCGCCAAGCACAAGCAGTTCCGCAAGGGCATCGAGCAACTGGACTCCGAGGGCGTGGTGCAGGTGCTGCGGTCGGAGCGGCGGGGCGACGGCTCCCCCGTGCTGGCCGTGGTGGGGCCGATGCAGTTCGAGGTCGCCACGCACCGCATGGAGCACGAGTTCAACGCCCCCGTGGCGCTGGACCGGCTGCCCTACAACCTGGCGATGCGCACCGACGAGGCGTCGCTGCCGCGGATCGCGAACTCCGGCGGGGTCGAGGTGGTGCAGCGGCCCAACGGCGAGCTGCTCGCCCTTTTCCCCGACAAGTGGGCGCTGCGCATCCTCCAGCAGCGGCACCCCGACCTGACGCTGGAGCCGCTGGTGGCCGCGCAGCTGGCCTGAGCCGCCGCGGTCACTCCCGGAGGGCCGCGTACACCTCCTCGGCGTGGTCGAAGACGGCGAAGTGCCCCTCGCCGGCGAGCCAGTGCGCGGTGCTGGCGGGCAGCATCGCGCTGAGCACCTGCCCCAGGACGACGGGCACCTGCCAGTCCTGCGTCCCGTGCCAGACGTGCACGTGCTGGCGGATCCCCGACAGCGGGAAGCCCCACGGCCGGAACAGCAGCGCGCGGTCCTCGGCCAGCACGGCGGTCCCGTTCCGCAGCCCCTCGCTGAAGGTCGCGGCCAGGATCCGGCGGACCGCGGGGCGCCCGATCACCCGCCGGTCGGCGGCGTTGAGCCGCAGCTGCAGGTAGCGCGGGATCATCGCCGGGCGCAGCCCGACCGGGGCGAGCACCGGCCGCAGCACCGCGGCGAGCCGCGCCGGCCGGTGCACGGTGTCCCGCAGGCGGCGGGGCACCCACCGCGGCCACGGCCAGGGCACGTCCGGCGGCGGTGCCCCGCCGAGGATGCCGACGGCCCGGACGCGGTCGGCGAAGACGTGCGCGCACGCCAGGGCGTAGGCCGCCCCGCCGGAGAGGCTGATCACCGAGAAGCGGTCGACGCCGAGGTGGTCGAGCAGCTGGCCCACGTCGTCGGGCCAGTCCATCACCCGGCGCCCGGGCTGCGGATCCGAGCGCCCGAACCCCGGGCGGTCGGGGACGATCACCCGCACCCCCCACCGCCGGTAGGCGTCCGGGTCCTCGACGTGCCGCTCCAGCCGCGAGCTCGGTGACCCGTGGCAGCCCAGCACCGGCCAGCCGCCCGGATCGCCGTACTCGGCGTACGCGAGCGTCCGGCCGTCGCGCAGCCGGATGCTGTCCTGCCGGGGGAACGGGTCCTCGACCATGGAGCTCCCCTACCCGTGGTCGGCCGCCTCACCCGGCGGCCGGTTGCTAGCTTGCCCGCATGGCGATCGATCCCCGCGGAGCGGACCTCAAGCGCTACCTCCAGGAAGACCCGGGCGGGCCGGTGGTGATGCTCAACCTGCTGCGCTACGCCGAGGGCGGCCGCGAGCTCTACGCGCAGTACGCCGAGGCGCTGTCGAGCACCTTCCTGCCCCGGTACGGCGGCGAGGTGCTCTACTCCGGCGACGGGTCGACCGCGCTGGTCGCGGAGTCGGGCCAGGCGTGGGACACGGTGCTGCTGGTCCGCTACCCCTCCCGCGAGGCGTTCAGCAAGATGGTCGCCGACCCCGAGTACCAGCAGGTGACCGAGCTGCGCACCCGCGCGCTCACCGAGGCCGTCCTCCAGGCCACCACCGCCTGGTAGCCGGGCGCCCGGCCTCAGGCGTCGAGCAGGGGGGGGGCCGCGGGGGGCGCCCCGCCCGCGGCCCACCCCACCCCCCGCCCCGCCCCCCGCCCCCCCCGCCCGGGGGGGCCCACCTCCCCGCTGG